>DMCR01000196.1 GCA_003445735.1 Cryomorphaceae bacterium | reverse complement strand
CCGTAATAACGCTTGCCTGGATAGCCTTCCGCATATTTATTCGTCAATACAGAGCCTTGCGCCTCCATCACTTGAGGGGAAGCAAAATTCTCAGAAGCGATCAACTCAATTCCGTTGATCTGGCGTTGTTTTTCCTGGGCGATTAAGTCAAAGATGGTTGTATCTCTCATGGTACGTTTACTTGAAGTACCAAAAGTACTGCGGACTAACGAATTAAACCACCCTATTTATACACATTAGAAGGGGTCTGACCAACGAACGTCCGTGTAGACATTCGAGCCTGTCAAAGTTTTCACAAAGGCTTCTAACGCCGCGCGTTCAGTGGCGGATAGCTCTAATTGCAATCTGTTGGGCCCACGACTGAGGCGCATGTCCAAAGTGTTGTTATTCACATCTGGGATGACCTCATTATAGTGTTCTATTACCGTTTGAAATTCAATAAAATCACCGGTATGCATCATGGGACCGTTGGGTTGACCATTGGGCCCAATTACCTCTCTCAAAGATGGGGAACGGGTGTTGGTAAAATCCGCACTTGCCGGATCACCAGCGGCATGATCAACGCCATTGTTTCCAGAATTTGGATCGATATCAAATTCAGGAGGTTGATGACAGCCCGCGCATCCTGCACCACCGCCGGTTCGAATACCATTGATATCTACATTTGGCACTGCTAGGAACAAGGCTTTACCCTGATTCTCCTGCGGGGTGAAGTTTGAAAAAGGCTGGGCCAATGCGGCTTGATTGGTGTATCCATCATCAAACTTGGCATCGTAACTCTCAATTGAATTGACAAAATCTGTCAACGCCTCTCCAATTTTTCCCAAAGTCACGGTGCTATCGCCATCATAGACCCAAGCGAACAGTTCTCGATAATAGTCAAGGTTTTGAAGACGTGTGACCAATTCGCTTACGCCAGGCTGACCGTTAGTCCCACTGAATCCCATCTCAATGTGGTCTTGGATGGGCTGTACTACTTGGGCCTCAAGGTCGATGGAGCGCTCGTCCCAGAACATTTTTTGCTCTACAGCAAACCTGTTATTCACTAAGCGCATACTGTGTCGTCCAGTCAGACCGCCGTTTAAACCTACACTACGCTGAGCTGTATCCGAAAATGCGAAAGCTTGCTGATGGCAAGAACCACAGGCTATGGTTTGATTGTCGCTCAACGCCTTATCATAAAACAAAACACGACCCAGGGTTGCTTTCTTATCGTCTATGATTACCCCTCCTCTATTATCCTTTTGGAAATATGCGGGCGCCTGGCTGATATAAGAATAAGGAGGTTCCACAGGCACGTTGGTTCCGAAGGCCGCATAGATGGCTTCAAACGGCTCAGCCGGTGTGGGCTTGTTTTTACCACAAGAGGTGGCCAGCAATATTCCAGCGGTGATGACAATAAGAATTGGGGGAGTTTTCATTGGCTGTATTTCTACTTTGACGCCTTAGGATTGAAAAGGTTTAAGGCGATACTAAATCCATTTCTTCAATCAACCACTGCTGTTCCGCAAACTTATCTATAATAAAGAGCACATAACGGCTGTCCACCATAATGTTGCGGCAGATGTTGGCGTCAAAGTTTACATCGCTCATGGTCCCCTCCCAGATACGGTCAAAGTTCAATCCAATAAGCTCGCCATGGGCATTAAGCACTGGAGAACCACTGTTTCCACCTGTGGTGTGATTAGAAGCGATATTACACACCGGAAGCTTCCCGTTTTCAGCATATTGGCCGTAGTCCTTGTTGTCGTACAACTCGATCAGTTTCGCAGGCATGTCAAATTCATAATCGCCCGGCTTGTATTTCGCCATGGCACCGTCGAGATACGTAGTGGTTCCGTAAGACACGGCATCGCGAGGGCTTACTCCTTCGAGCTTTCCGTAGGTCACACGCAGCGTGCTATTGGCATTTGGGTAGAAGTTGCGCTCAGGAAATACTTCCATCAATGCACGCATGTATTCGGCCGATAGTTCGGTCGCTTTTTGCAACAAGACATTGTTCGGTGATGCTGCGTAAAATGCTTGGAATGCCGATGTGTTGAAGTTGTTAGCCGTAGGTGCGACTGTTGCTAATTCGATAGGCTCATCTTTTGTGGCCAATTCTACCAGCGCATCAATCTCATTATGAACCGTATTTACAAACGTAGCCTCGTCCATATCCCCCAATAGCTCTGGGAAGGTTGCCAACGCCATAGAAAGCATAGCTGCTGTGGTTTTTTCACTGACCGTGCGGCTGTAGTTCTGTTGGAACTCAACTAGGGCCACGTCCATAACAGCGTCGGATTGCGCGCGTTGTAGTTTGCTCATCAATGAGAACCACTCCATACCGTAGTAGATGGTTTCGATAAACTCATTGCGTTTGAGTTGACCTTCCGCAATCTGCGTGTTGTTCACTGCGATTTCGTTTAACAATCCGCTGTATTTGTCCCAGAGGTTGGCATCTGCAGCAATGCGGGCCGTGAATTCGGCTTCGAGCTTGCGTTTGCGGTCAAGGCCTTTGGAGAATTGCACTCCTTCAATCTGGCCGATCCATTTTTTCCAACCGTTGGCAATACGAGCGTATTTTGAAGCATACTTAAGCTGAACTTCCGCATCGGCGCGCATTTCCCCGTCCATAATAGACAAGAGAACATCGCGGATTTCTACGCGACGGGCGTTTTCAACATTGACCAATTGGTCCATTTGAACCGCCGTCAAATATTCCTGAGTGCGACCGGGATAACCAAATACCATCGTGAATTCTCCCGGGGTACGCGGTGCAATGTTCACTTTCAAATGCTGCGCCGGTATAAAGGCATCTCCGTTCTCGTCGTATACTCGGAACAAACTAAAATCCCCGGTGTGACGAGGGAAAACCCAGTTATCGGTATCTGCGCCAAACTTACCGATAGAGCTCGGCGGGGCTCCTACCAAGCGTACATCGTTGTATTTAATGGTGGCCAAAAGGAAAAATTGATTGTTATTGAAAAATGGAACAACCTTATACCAGAGCTTTGGATTCTCTAATTTTTTAGCTTCAATCAAGGCAGCCTCTGCATCTTTGAATTTATCGCCAGAGTTAACTAAGGAATTAGTCACATCTTCCATGTACACCAATTGCTCCACGAACAATCCTGGATTTTTCAATTCCTCGTCCATGGAACGCGCCCAAAAGCCCTCCTTTAGGTAATTATACTCCATCGAACTCTGCTTTTGAATCTGACCGTACCCGCAGTGGTGGTTGGTCAAGACGAGTCCTTTGGAAGAAATGAACTCTCCCGTACAGAAACCGCCAAAACTCACTATTGCATCTTTCAAGGA
>DMCR01000102.1:502-6267 GCA_003445735.1 Cryomorphaceae bacterium | reverse complement strand
CCTGTCTAGCCTCACTAAGTGCCCTAGCCGCGCAAACGGTTGCAAAACTATTTAGCTTTGGATCTGAACTCTCGATACGACTTAGCATATGCTCGGTCAATTCTACTGGCGATATTACCCCATCTTTTATTTGCTTAGATAGATGATAAATAGTGGCAAAATGAATATCGTCTTTCATATAAATCAGATTGAGGGGGATTAAAAAAGGCAGCGCTGTTTCCTCAGCACTGCCTTCTGTAATACCTAATAATGGTAGATGGGCTTACTTACAGACTCCGTTTCCATCGGAGTTTTTATATTCACACGAAAACTAGACCTTATTTACGGCACCAGCCATCGCATCAAGCACTTCTTTGATTACTAGACGCGAGGACGCAATATTCATTCTCATATTACCTGCCCCTCCCGATCCGTAATCCGCCCCAGGATTCAAATATACTCCAGAATGTTCGACCAACCAGTCCTGGAAAAAATGTTCTGGACTTGGCTTATCATGACTCATGTATTGCTCTTCAGCGCCTATCGACGACATTGTTTTGCCAAAGTTTAAGAAAGTCATGTAAGTGCCTTCGTTACGAGTATAGCCAACGGAAGGCATGTGCTGTTTAACGTAGTTCTCTATAAACGTATGGTTTTCATCCATATAGGCATTAGCTTGATCAAACCAATCACCACCCTCGTTATATGCAGCCTCATTCGCCACAACTCCAAGCGTGCTAAGTTCCGCTCTATGGTATTGGTTAACCCGCCCAAGTGTTATCGGGCTTTTTGAGTAGTAATAAGCATTCTTCATCCCTGCTAGGTTAAAAGTCTTACTAATCGCATTAAAAGTCAGACTATTATTGACCACTGCTTCGTCGGGAAGGCTGGCAAAAGGGGTGAACTTGTGACCAGAACGGATGACGTCTGAATGTATCTCATCAGATAAAACCACAATGTTGTGGTCAAGACAAAGCCGCCCCACTCTCAGTAGCTCTTCTTCTCGCCACACGTTGCCGGTTGGGTTTTGAGGGTTACAAACAATCATCGCCCTAACATCAGGCGTCATTTTGGACTCTAAATCATCCCAATTGATCTCATATCGACCATTCTTATATTCCATTTGACTGTCCACAATCTCAACATTTGCGGCTCTTGCCATCGTATAAAAACCTGAATAGGCAGGAGTTGAGAGAAGCACTTTGCTACCTCTAGGTACAAACGCTCGCATAGCTGCAATCATCCCCGGGTATACACCATCTGAAATGACTACAGATTCTGGATCAAGATCTACCCCATGACGTTCTCCGTTCCATCGAAGAATTCCTTTTCGCAATCCCTCTGTGGTGCTCAAGTATCCCCAGCTATGATGCTTTACTCTCTCCTGAAGTGCTTCAGTGATACACGGCGCACATTCAAAATCCATAGAGGCTACACCCATACCAAACTTAAAGGTACCGTTTGGATAACGAAGCGCTGGTGAATCCCACCGCGCGCAGTCGGATCCCACACGATTGTATGGAGTATCAAAATCGTATTTACCACCCGCCAATTTTGGTATGTTTATTGACGACTCTTGCGCGAGGCTAGAGCTGGGCGCAGATGCAACGGCTCCACCAGCCAACGCCGCTAAACCGGCGCCTTTCATAAAACTTCTGCGATTCAATCCCGTCGTGTTTTTATCTTTTAAGGCCATCTTTCTCTCCCTCATTTTTTCGTCCTACCTAAATTCTAGGCAGCTAATTCTGTGGATTCGACATATTTAAACCATAATCTAAAAGCAGCTTATGCTTATTGCAAGGAATTCGCAAAACAAATCAACGTTAAACCGAAATATTTACAATGCGAAATCAATCCTTTCAGAATAAAAAAGGGCAGTCTTTTCAGTCTGCCCTTCATTGTCAATAACAAGCGCAAAGATCACTTATGCCAGTGCTTTTTTAAACACTTCTATAGCCTCTTTCATTTGTTCTCGACTCCCGAGAGAAATGCGGCAATGAGTTTGCTCAAGTGGCGGGAAATCTCTTCCCACGAGTATATTGTGCTCTAGACACGCAGCTCGAAATTTTGAAGCCGGCATACCCAGATTTACGAAAATATGATTAGTGTTTGAATCTGGAACCTCATAACCTCGTTCTCTGAAGAACCCAATTACTTCGTCTCTAATCTCTGCATTTTCTTGCGCCTCCCAGGCGATATGCTCTTTATCTTCCAACGCTGTCAAAGCAGCTACTGCCGCGAGCATATTCACATCACCCATACCCCAAGCCTGATCTATTTTATTCAATGTTTGCTCTTGGCCTAGAGCATAACCAATTCGCATGCCCGCCAGACCATGGGCTTTAGAAAATGAGCGAGTAATAAACACATTCTCAAATTCCATCGCAAGTGGAAGAGCTGTCTCCATCGCACCTGGTCTAGTGTAATTGATATAAGCTTCGTCGATATGAATGCGCACTTCCGGATTGTCTCGCATCACGCGTCTGACAAATTTCTCAATGGTATCCGGCCCATGAACTGTGCCGCTAGGGTTATTTGGATTACAAACATAGAGCAAACCAGCACCGTCAGCATTACGGGCTAATGACTCAAGGTCTACTCCAAGGCCCTTATCGAGTGATAACTCTACAGATGGAATATTTATCCTATTAGCTTCTTGAAGACTAGTAGAGTAAGTCGGCATCGGCGTCACAAAGGCTTGGCTTTCGTTACAAAAAGCTCGCACGGTACCCCGAAGTATTGGGGTTGAACCTGTAGCAAGCAAAACATTCTCAGTTCCAATCCCGTAATAATTTGCTATGCCATCTCTAAGTTCATTAACATGGTCCGGCGAATAGCCCATTCCCACGCGTTTAGTCGTATGGTTATGGATCGCCTCCATGGTCTTAGGTCCAGGCCCTCGAGCACTTTCGTTCTGATTGAGTTGCATGACGCCATCATGGTATACACCTGATGCATGAGCCGCTCGCGTTTGTGCCTGAGCTTTACTGCCAATCAGAGCTTTTCCAGAAATTGCACCTAATGCGGAGCCAAGCGCCACTTTTCCAAATTCGCGTCTAGTAGTTTTCATCGTGCTCCCCTATGGCTCCTTTGGAACCTTAATTTCTAACAATTATATTTTTATCATTTTTGGGACTTATTGACTGCATCATAGCGCCTGATCCACGAAGAATTCAATAAATTCGGTTCGAAATAACCAAATTTTGAGCGGCAATTCCCAATGGCAACAAAATCAGATTAGTTTGAAAAAGTATTTTTGACCGCCATTCGAACTGCCTCATGAGCATCATTCTCTAAAAATGTTCCATGAGCCGCGAATAATTGGTCGAATTTTAGCTTTAACAACCTTCTAAATTCCAACTCTAGACTAGCACCCTCTGGTGTCATCATTTTCAGCCATATCGGGCCTACTATCGTTGATTTGGGAAAACCAATTCTTGGCATCACTAATTTGGCAATCCAATTATTGTAACTATAATTGCCATAATGCTGGATTGAGTCACAAGTCAATAGAATACCCTTACCTCTTTTCAGTAATAGTGCACACTCAGGTTGCTTCGTACCACTAAACTCGAAAAACTCACTATCAGATGTGGGTATCAAACCTCCGATGCCAATCGCGATATCAATCAGCGGTTCAGTATAAGTCTTACCATCAGGCTGACTCCAAAACTGCGCTTTAAATTTATTCACATAATAGGGGTCATCTACACCATGAAAAGCTCCGAGCCTTACTATATTTTTAATTTCACCAAACTGCGTAAGTTTTTTCTCTATTTCTGGTCTAAGTCGGATAGGATTGACTAGCGTAAGTTCATTCCCCTCGCGGACAATCGCCATATTGCGGGAAATTCTCATGAGAAGGTTTATTCTGATACTACCCCGTACGGCAAAAATGTCAGCACCAAGGGATTCAATATCTCCATGTGGATATATCATAGTAATAGCTAAGCTGTTTGCTGCTCCTGCAAGTTAAGCTCTTTGGTGCTAATTTCACGCATTTTATATTTTTGAACTTTACCCGTCACAGTCATGGGAAATTCATTACAGAAACGAATATAACGTGGCACTTTGTAGTGAGCTATCTTACCTCTGCAGAAATCTATAATATCTTTTTCCGACAAGTGACTTTCACCACTCAACCTGACCCAAGCAATAATTTCTTCCCCATATTTCTCATCGGGCACCCCAGTCACCTGGACATCCTCAATATTTGCGTGAGTCATCAAATACTCTTCGATCTCCCTTGGATAAATATTTTCCCCACCTCTCACGACCATATCTTTAATTCGACCAACAATATTTACATAACCATCCTCATCCATGACTGCAGTATCCCCAGTATGCATCCAACCACAATCGTCAATAGCCAAAGAAGTAGCTTCCGGATTTTCCCAATAACCGAGCATGACCGAATAACCTCTGGTGCATAATTCTCCCATTTCACCGACACTACAAAGCTTGTTCGTATCTGGATTAATAATCTTCACCTCAACATGCGGATGGACGCTCCCTACAGTGCTCACCCTCTTTTCAAAGGGAGAATCGACTCTCGTTTGAAAGCTTACCGGGCTTGTCTCGGTCATTCCGTATGCAATTTCAACCTCGGTCATATTCATCTTTTCATTGACCTGGTTCATTGTGTCTACTGGGCAAGGCGCCCCTGCCATAATCCCAGTGCGCAAAGTCTTCAAATCATATTCAGAAAAGTTAGGAAGGGCCAATTCCGCTATAAACATAGTCGGTACACCATAAAGAGCCGTTGCTTTTTCTTTCTGCACAGCGTCAAGCACAGCCTCGGGCTCGAAAGCTTCGCTAGGATAAATTGCGCAAGCCCCGTGAGTGAGACATCCAAGATTTGCCATTACCATGCCAAAACAGTGATAAAGAGGCACGGGGACCACCAGTCTGTCGCTTTCGTCAAAATTCATCGTCTCAGCAACAAAGTAGCCATTATTCAAAATATTATGATGGCTCAACGTCGCGCCTTTAGGAAAGCCGGTCGTGCCGCTCGTGTACTGAATATTTATTGGATCATCCATATCCTGATCTTTAAGTCTTGAGACGAGCAGTTGATCACTGGGTTCATTTCCTAGATGGTTAAACTCATCCCAACTATAAATACCCGAAATAGGCGATTCCGTTGTAGAAATGATAGTTGTTAGTAGTTCAAACTCTTTCGATACTAGCTTTCCAGGAGAGACTTTTCGGAGCTCCGGACAAAGCTCACATAACATCTGTTCATAATTAGAGGACTTAAATTTATTTTGTAGAACCAATCCCTTGCAGCCCGACTGCTTGAGGACATAAGCAAGCTCATGCGAGCGGTAGGCTGGATTGATAGTCACTAAAATAAGGCCGACTTTAGCCGTCGCATACTGTGTAATCAACCATTCCACATTGTTAGGCGACCAAATTCCTATCCTATCCCCTTTTTTAAAATCTGCTTGTATAAATGCCTTCGCTAAGATATCCACCCGTTCCGCGAGTTGCCAGTAAGTAAGCCTGACTTGCTGATGAATGGAAACAATCGCCTCTCGGTCAGAATAATGCTTAACCGCATAATTGAAAAATTCCCCAATAGTGCTTCCCAAGAGCGGTTTGTCCGAAGCACCACTCGCATAACTCAAAGCCAAAGTCATAATTTCCTGATGTCCTTACGTCATTTAGTCGAATCTTCTGAATATATCTTTGTTATTCTGTTTTGGTAAGGGTATTTACCGTGGTTTTGTCTTTCTTTAACAAATCAGGAAGTAATTCCCTTGTTCTACTTACAGAGATACGCG
>DMCR01000102.1:0-171 GCA_003445735.1 Cryomorphaceae bacterium | reverse complement strand
TATTCAAAAGCCAGAGCAACCAATAGCATTACCACACAAGTTCCAGTGAAGGATCCATGAAGAGCTTCTTGAAGCTTTTATACCCGTTAAGCGCCCGAGGCACTAGCCTACAAGCTATCAAAACTCAGGATAAACGACTACATCTGTTCGCCGCAAAGGCGGCCTTGAACA
>DMCR01000072.1:2357-3714 GCA_003445735.1 Cryomorphaceae bacterium | reverse complement strand
CCTTTGCAGCGGGCTGAGCGTTTTGGAACTAGAGAGTTTCTAACACCTGAAGAAGTTGAAACGGATTTCGCTAGGCAACAACGGATGCTAGCAGCCGCAACTGCGCGAGAAGCTGAGCTAGTGGTTAATCCAGAAGCACCGGCTGCGGGTTCAGTAGGTGGATACAATAGTTTCTGGTTTGAGGGGGCTGGTGTTGGAAAGAACCAGAGGACGTCGCTGATAGTCTACCCGCCCAATGGACGGCTGCCTGATACGGTGGAAGGTGCAGCAATTCACCTTGCTAATTTAGGGGATGACGTGCCGGGTGTTCGCCCGGTTCTGGCGATGTTCGGTGGTATCGGTAAAAATGGACCAGAGGATCGTGGCCTTTCAGAGCGCTGCCTTGTTGGTTTTAACGCAGGCCCTCCGCTCAATGCAGATCGATTTACATACAATGCCAACTTGCAAATCATCCAAAACAGGGATCATGTGGTCATCATGACAGAGATGGTTCACGATGCTCGCATCGTACCGCTTGATGGCCGAGACTACTTAGAAGAGGATCTGCAATTTTGGAGTGGTGATTCCCGCGGTCATTGGGAGGGCGACACGTTGGTTGTGGTGACTAAAAACTTCAGCGAGCTCACAGCGAGTTTTAGTCGTTATGGTACAGCCAAAGACAAAACGCTCACTGAACGATTTACTAGAATTGACCCCTATAACATTGACTATGAGTGGACACTTGAAGACCCCTCAACATTCACAGATAAGATAACTGCTATTGTGCCTATGGCTAAAGTGGATGGTCAGATCTATGAGTATGCTTGTCACGAAGGTAACCACGGTATGCTAAATATTCTTCGGGGCGAACGCATGGCAGAGCGGCGGGGGCCTGAAGACGAAAGTTAGCACGGCAGTAAAAGGTTAGTAGAAGGATGGCATGATGCTGAATGATTGCGCGGCTTTCTATGAAAAAAACTGAAAGGATATATGGTTTGAGAACACTACTTCACACTCTAAATCTAATAGTTATCTGTGTACCATTGCTCGTACAAGCTGAAGAGGTAAGGCCAGGCGTGTTGCGGACGCCAGACAGCCGCTTTGAGAATCTCCCCGACTACAATTTTCCCCCAAACTATATAGAAATCGAGGGCTACCGTGTGCACTATATAGATGAGGGACCTCGCGATGGGGAGGTGGTGCTAATGCTCCACGGGGAACCGACTTGGGCATATCTATACCGAAAAATGATTCCTATATTCGTCGAAGCTGGGTACAGAGCTATAGCACCAGACCTTATTGGATTTGGCCGATCTGACAAACCCACGAGCATGGATATACATACTTATCAATTTCACGTGGATACGCAGACGGCATT
>DMCR01000072.1:1273-1971 GCA_003445735.1 Cryomorphaceae bacterium | reverse complement strand
ATCGGTCTTCGAGTCGTAGCTGAGAATGAAGAAAGGTTTTCTCGTGTGGCTATCGCTAACACCGGCCTACCGAATCCACAAACAGACCAGGTGCCGGGCGGCGCTTTCGTAAACTGGAAAAACCTGAATCAAAGAATGATTGATGCCGGAGATATACCTACAGGCAATATGGTTGCGAGCACCGCTGGAGATCCATCTCTCAAAGAGGCTTATGACGCTCCATTTCCAGACCCCAGCTACAAGGCAGGGCCATTAATTATGCCTCAACGAGTTCCGATAGTTCGGAGCGATGCAGGTGCTGCTGAGAACTCTGCGGCGTGGGAAGTTTTTAGACGCTGGGAAAAACCATTTTTAACTTCCTTCAGCGATGGTGATCCTATAACCCGGGGCGGTTTTATTCCATTCCAAAGGCAGATTCCGGGTGCTCAAGGGCAACCCCACACTACGATTGAAGGTGCCGGACATTTTCTTCAAGAGCAAAAGGGTGAGGAGTGGGCTGAGATAGTTGTCGAATTTATGCGATCTAATTCAATATAGATTGGCTAGACAGCAGTCAAAAACGCATTGGGAGCGAAGCTCAAAAAATAAGAACGGAGAAATATAATGAATATGCGAGCCCTATCTTTGAGCAGCGCCTTATTAATTGCTGCTTCTTCCTGCGGTCTTGAGGAGCAGACAACTGATAGTGTCGATGCAGC
>DMCR01000072.1:0-887 GCA_003445735.1 Cryomorphaceae bacterium | reverse complement strand
CGACCAGCCTTGCTGACAATTCCAAGCGATATCTTTAATGCGATTCCTGAAAAAAATGCCACGCGAACGGCGTTTTTTGGTGACTTGCATGTCCACACCACCTATTCGCTCGATGCTTTTAATGTGGGGACTATGGCGACACCTTATGACGCCTATCGTTACGCCTCGGGCGATACCATCAAGCATCCAGCTGGGTTCGATATGAGATTACGCGTACCCTTGGATTTTTATGCAGTCACCGACCACGCTATGTATTTGGGTATGTTGCATGAGGCTGCGGACCCCAGTACCGAATTAAACAGAATTATGAATTCCGATTACATGGAGGATTTTAATGCACCGGAGAATCTCTTGCCTGGACGCTTCGGGATTTTGGGTAGGTTTGTTGGTGATGCCAGGCGCATGATCGGCGATGGGACTCTTAGTCAAGACTTGGTGAATGATGTCATCAGCGATGCCTGGAAAGATACTGTTGCCGCTGCTGAACAATATAACAAGCCAGGTGAATTCACGACCTTTGTTGCTTATGAGTACACGGCTTTCTCAAGCGACCGCGGAAATTTGCATCGCAACGTGATCTTTCGCGACGCCGATAAACTTCCTGCAGTGCCCTTTTCTTCATTACACAGTAGAAATCCAGAAGACTTATGGGACTGGATGGATGGCTTGCGGGATGAGGGGATTGAATCCCTTGCGATTCCACATAATTCGAACGGTTCCAATGGCCAGATGTTCAAGCTTGTAGACTGGGCCGGTAATCCACTTGATGACGACTATTCATCACAGCGCATTCGAAATGAGCCGCTAATTGAAATTACACAAATCAAAGGTACATCGGAAACTCACCCCTTGTTATCGGACAATGATGAATGGGCCGGATTTGAGAT
>DMCR01000189.1 GCA_003445735.1 Cryomorphaceae bacterium | reverse complement strand
ATCAATGTGGATAGCCTCATGAACTACGTGGGCTACAAAGGCTTAATGGTCAGTCGTCCAGGTCCTATGTTGGATAAACTCGCACTCCCAAAGGGGTATGAAATAGATGTCAATGCGATTGCACAGGGATATACTGTGGATATCGTGTCCATTTTCTTCCGCAACACCAACGTCCACAACTACATGATAGAAATTGGTGGGGAGGTACGTTGCAAGGGAACCAATATTGATGGACGCAAATGGCGTATAGGAATAGAACAGCCGCAAGAAGAACGCACCGCTGGACAATACCAAACCATCGTAGTCTTGGATACTATGTCCCTAGCCACCAGTGGCAATTACCGTAAATTCTGGGTGGACGAGCACGGACAGCGTGTCGTGCATACCATCGACCCTGAAACGGGCCAGCCGATAATCAGTAATCTCTTGAGCGTGAGCATCATCTCCAATAATGCCACCTTTGCCGATGCCTTGGCCACCGCCTGCATGGTTTCAGGTCTTACCAAAGCAAAAGCCATGATAGAACGATTCCCTAATACGGAAGGCTATTTCATCGTAGGCAATAAATACGGAGAGTTCGAAGTTCAAACTACTTCAAACTGGTCCCAGTACGAGCTAAATTAGGCTTGTTCTAGGTTATTATCGCATTGATTCGGGTTCTTCCCGCAGTACGAACAAGTCTCGCCATCCTGACTTAAAAAAGGGCTCTGTGAAGCACAAGTGCCGGCAAATTCGCCGTCTTTCTTTGCCCAAATTTTAATAGCGATCCCGGCGAAGCCAAGTCCAACCAATACGATAGTGATGCCGATGAGTTTTAGGAGTACCATTGCGTCAATCTTTTCAAGCCACAAAGTTAAGGAAGAAGCACGAATAAATTAGGGGATAGCAAATGACCGGATTTATTTAAAAATCGATGAAAATCGTTTGTCCGTGATGTACCTTTGTTGGAGTCAAACAAACTAAAAATCACATACATATGAAGATCACCGTAGTAGGTGCCGGCAACGTAGGCGCCACGGTTGCAGAGAACATGGTTCGTCGCGAGCTCGCAGAGGAAATTGTATTGCTCGACATCAAAGAAGGTTTTGCGGAAGGCAAGGCGATGGACATGAACCAATGTGCTACTTTGAACGGCTATGATTCAAAGGTAGTTGGCTCGACCAATGACTATTCAAAGACTGCCGGTTCGAAGGTAGCTGTGATCACTTCAGGTATTCCTCGTAAGCCAGGAATGACGCGCGAAGAATTAATCGGAACCAATGCGAAGATTGTTCAAACGGTTACTCAGAACTTGATCAAGCACAGCCCGGACATCATCATCGTTGTGATTTCTAACCCCATGGATACGATGACGTATTTGACGTCTAAGACTTCAGGTCTGCCTAAAAACCGTATCATCGGTATGGGTGGCATCTTGGATTCAGCCCGTTTCAAGTACCGTTTAGCAGAGCAACTAAGTTGCTCGCCTAACGATCTTCAGGGCCAGGTGATCGGTGGTCATGGGGACACTACAATGATTCCTTTGATCAAGCATGCTACCTACAACAGCATGCCAGTTACTCAGTTCCTTACGGACGAGCAGCAAGAATATATTGTTAAAGAGACGATGGTAGGTGGTGCAACATTGACAGGATTGATTGGTACTTCAGCTTGGTATGCTCCGGGTGCTGCAGGTACTGAGCTTGTAGAGTCAATCGTACGCAACCAAAAGAAAATGTTCCCATGTTCAGTATTGCTGAACGGTGAATATGGCCAAGACGATATCTGTATCGGTGTACCTGTGATTGTTGGTGAGAACGGTTGGGAAAATGTTGTTGAGTTCAATTTGAGCGACGACGAAAAAGCAAAATTCGAAGCTTCTGCTGAAGCTGTTCGTAAGATGAACAGCGCACTAGATGCGAACCTATAAGCCCGAGAAATTTTCTAAACTGAGTTATCTTGAGTATTAATATTTCTTAAAGTACTAGATAAAGTTCCATTCTATCGTAGATTTCATTTCACGCATAGGGGTGAAAATCCCTGAAAGATCTTTATTCTAACACCCGCTCTTTGGGCAATAGGGCGCAATGTCCGGTGCCGAAGAGTCGATAACGAAATTTGGCCAATAAATCATACCCCACATTTCTCAGAGCTTTGGGGATGATTATCAGTTCAAAGAAGGAGCGCCAGGGTCTTGGGAGTTCCCGCACTAGATGCAACACAGCATCACTTTTTACGTGCCATTGTGTGCCGTCGAAGAAAAGCACAGAATCAATGGTCCGCAAGGAAGGAGGGATGTTAGTTTGTGCCCAATTACTTTGTAAGGAGGTAAACAAAATTCGTTCGCTCGCATCCTTATCAAACACCCATTGTACCGTTCGGTTGCACAATGCGCAGGGACCGTCGAATACTAGGATGGGCGTACCAAGCATCATTGAACAATCAATCGATGGGTTTCACGCTGTCCGTCCTCTCGGTACAGAACAACAAGGTACATACCTGCGGGTAAGTCCAGTATATTTTCCTCGGTCGTGCTCAAGGCGCCGATGCCTTCGCCCTGCAGGTTGAGCAAGTGAGCTTGTTCTAAATAAGAGGTGGCACATTGGAATAAAACCCGATGGGAGGTAGGGTTGGGGAAAATAATACAGCGTGGCGCTGGGGCTGGAGTTTCTTCCACGCTGATGTTGTTAAAGGCCTTGCCTTCAAAATAATGCAGGCCGCCGCTCATATTTCCAAGGATCACATCGGGATAGCCGTCTGCGTTGAGGTCGGCTACGGCAGGGTGCAGGCGCTTGCCGGCAGCAGTGAAATGGGCATCCATATTCCTTAAGGTCGGGACCAAGTTGAATCTCATGTTCGGGCGCAATTTGAGTTTACCGCCATAGGGCATACCACAACCATTGTTAGTGATACCGTTCCAGCTGCTTACATCGCCATATAGCATGGAGCGGAATGGTGTACTTTGAAGGATCACGGGGATATTACCGGTCTGTGCGTGTTTTGAGAAGCAAATTTCAACGAGTAGGTGGTCCACGCCGTTCCAAGTAAAGGGAATATCTAGAGGAATGTCGTTCCAGCCGGTGGTCATCACGCGAATGCCACTGTAGACTTCGGTGAGGTTTTGGCTCTGGAAATTTGTCTGGGCGGTATCCGAGATGTGCTTGAATCTAATGTTGAAACCTTGGGTGAGGTAGAGCGTATTGTTCGTGCCGATTTCAAAGCCTATGGTTTCGATCTGTCCGAAGCGTCCTCCTGCATTAATTAACTCATCCTTAGTGAAAATGATTTGTGTACGTCCGTTGCGTTTCGATCCTCCAAAGGGAGTTTCAATGCGACCGTTTGAGGATTGTATGCCCCCATCTAGGATGAGATCGACCGATGCTGTTGTGCCGCCGGTGACGATTTTTAAGGAGTCTTTTTGAACTACACCCAAATCTTCAGAGCCGATGAGTAGAGTGGTGTCGGTCCCATAAATGAGTGAGGGAGCGCTGTGGCCACTAGGTGCGGTAGTTGAGCCCATGTCGATGCCGGCCCATGGGCTGGCGTTTAAGGTAAAGAGGTTGGGCCAAGTGCCTGTTTTCTCGTAATAGGCTACAGTACCGGCTTCGTTGCCGATAAGCAAATCGGCCACCCCATCACCATTCATATCGCCCAAATAAGGCGTAGCATGGTTGCCAACATCAATGCCTTGAATAGCGCCGCGGTAGGTAAAGCTGTGGCTCAAAAAGCTTCCTGTATTCTCATAATAATAGATCAAACCGTTTTTGGCACCCACAATCATATCTGGATCCAGGTCCGCATCGAGGTCAGCGAATGTAGGGCAGAGTTCTTCGCCGAGGTTGTTGTATCCTGCATTGGCAAAATCTGCATCGCTAAATTCAAAGGCTGGGCTCGTGTTGGTGCCGGTATTTTTGTAGAAAACTAGCTTGCTTTTATACGTGCTTGGGCCTTGGTATTTACCCATGGAACCCACGACTAAATCAAAGTCTCCGTCAAAGTCTAAATCCACCAAAGCAGGCTTTGTTGCGGATCCTAGGTCGAGCATGTCGTGAACTAAAAAGGAAGAATCTGGGGCGCTCCAGCTCGGGTTATTGGCGGTACCTGTGTTCGCATAGAGCCAGGCGTTGCGCGTATTGATGGAGCCGTTCAAATTTGGGCTGACCATCAGATCCGGCGTACCGTCAAAGTTCAAGTCTTCATAGAAAGGCGCGGGGAAGTATCTAATGTTTGTGGGATTGGACGTGGGGTACAAGGTGTCCGTGCTTACCATGAAGGCGCTGTCCATGTGTCCGCCGTTGTATGCGGCGACAAGGTTGGTGAAACTCACATCGCCGATAAGGACGTCTTTAAGGGAATCTCCGTCGATATTTAGAACGAGTAGGGTGGAGCCGGCATGCATGCCTGCGGAGGTTTTGCCAGAGGTTTCCATTTTTTGGACGCCTGCACATCCATTGAGGGTTAGGCTATTGGTAGCGAGGTTTTCTTCGAATCGGCCCCAGCAAGTGGTATTTATTGAAAAATCTAAACCGCACTGTGTTTGGCCTTCGTGCCATTCGATGGTAGAGCGCTGTCCAAAGGTAAGCACGTCCAAATCCCCATCGTCGTCGATATCCACGATGGCTGGAATGTCGCTGCTGAAATTATAAAGGTTGGTTGTTGTGCCGCCTGCGTCGGTGGTGAGGTAGTTGCCGCTAAGGGTCCAAGTAAAAGCCAAAGAATCCGTCGTGCTGGTGTTTTCCCAAACGCCCATACCGCCTAAAACGAAGGCGAATAAGTCCTTTTTTCCGTCGCAATTGTAATCTCTAAATAAACCCCAATATTCCACCGCGGGTAGTGCCTCTGCATATTGTGGTGCGGGAATCCATTGGTTGTTCTCTGCTAAAAAGGTGATCCATCTATTGCCTTGACGGTCGAAAATGGCTAAATCTTCGGTGCCGTCGAGGTTGAGATCAATGCACGACCACTGGGGCAAATCGGCCCCGCCCATAAAGGCGTAATTCAGTGTATCACTGCCGCTCATCACCGACGGCCCCACGGTCCAATCAAAGCTTAAACGATTGGTGTAGGACTGGGCAGAAGCACACATTACGCCGAGTAGTAAGGCGCCTACAGGGGCTATTTTGGTCATGAGCTTGTACATGTGGCTAAGATAGTGCGCTCTTCCGAGAAAAACTGTTAGGTTAGGCACGGTGACTTGCCTATATTTGCGCGTTACTGAAAAAAGAAATAATCCAATAAAGGATGCAGAACAAAGGATTAATTACCGCTTTCGCGATCGCTCTAGGGCTGGCTTCACTCTACCAGCTTTCTTTTTCATGGGTTGCGAACGGCGTGGAAGGTGATGCGGAGTCTTTTTCCGCTGGGGATGCAAAGGTTAAATCAGCCTACTTAGATAGTATGATGTCGCAGGAGGTATATCCATTTTTGGGATACACCTACGCCGAAGTCAAGAAGAATGAAATGAACCTAGGTCTAGACCTTAAAGGTGGTATGAACGTTATCTTGGAAGTAAGCGTAAAAGACGTGCTCAAAGGTCAGGTGGCAAATGTCCAAGACCCGCTATTCCAGCAGACGCTTGCCAATACTGACGCCGCGCAGAGTGAAGGACAAAACAATTATTTGAACACATTCTTTGCAGAGTTTGATGCATTGGTGGAAGAAACAGGTGGAGGTCGCATGTTGAGCGATGCTAGCTTGTTCGGCACACCAGAAATGACAGAGAAGGTTGGATTCAATGCTTCGAATGAAGCCATCCAAGCTGAGATTCGTCGTGATGTTGAAGCTGCAATTGCAAATGTGTTTACGGTACTTCGTGCACGTATCGATCAGTTCGGAACCACTCAGCCAAACATCCAACGTTTGGAGGGAACCGGCCGCATCTTGGTCGAATTGCCAGGAGTTAAAGATCCTGCTCGTGTAAAGAAATTATTACAGAGTACTGCAGAGTTGCAGTTCTGGAACATGTACGAGGGTAGCGAGGTATTGCCATTCTTAGTGGCTGCGAACGAGAAGTTGCGTGATATCGTTGAGGCAGAAAAGCCTGCGACAGAAGAAGTATCCGCCCTTGATCTAAGTGATTTAAACATCGAAGGCGATGCCGATAGTGCATTAGTAGAAGAAGAGGTGGCTGATTCAACAGATATCATGAACACGAATAACCCGTTGTTCGAAGTATTCCGTCCATGGGTAAGTGAGAACGGTATGGCGCTAGAAGGTCCCCGTGTAGGTTATGCGTTGATCCGCGATACAGCCGAAGTAAATGCATTGTTAGCTCGTCCAGAGATTGCACAGTTGATGAACACTGAATTGCGAGGTGCGAAATTTTTGTGGAACAATAAGCCAGAGCCAGAATCAGATATCATCATGTTATTGGCTATCAAAGGCAACCGTGATAACGCTCCAGAATTAGACGGTGGTGTCATAGTAGACGCTCGCCCTGATTTGGACGAATACAACCGAAACATCGTGACCATGGCTATGAACGGCTCTGGTGCACAGAAGTGGCAGCGTCTTACTGCAGAAGCAGCTGCTCAAACGCCTAAGCGTTCTGTAGCGGTAGTTTTGGATAATTACGTATACTCTTACCCACAGGTTCAAAATGAAATCGCAGGTGGTCGTACGCAGATCACAGGTAACTTCTCTCAGGAAGAAGCTTCGGATTTGGCGAACATTCTACGTGCAGGTAAACTAGATGCTCCAGCTCGCATAATTCAGGCTGATGTGGTAGGCCCTTCTTTGGGTAAAGAAGCTATTTCAGATTCTGTCAACTCATTTGCTATTGCCCTATTATTGGTATTGATATACATGTACTTCTACTACAGCGGTGCAGGTTTGGTGGCTAACTTAGCCTTGTTCGTAAACATGTTCTTCATCTTCGGATTGTTGGCAAGCTTCCGCGCAGTATTGACCCTTCCAGGTATGGCCGGTATCGTATTGACTATAGGTATGGCTGTGGATGCAAACGTGATTATCTTCGAGCGCATCCGCGAGGAATTGCGCTTGGGTAAAGGTCTGCGCGCTGCCATTGTAGATGGATATAAGAATTCAAACAGTGCTATCATTGATGCGAACGTGACTACCTTGATTGTAGGAATTATACTATTTGCTTTTGGTACCGGCCCAATTCGTGGATTCGCTACCACCTTGATCATTGGTATTTTAACTTCATTGTTCTCTGCCTTGTTCATCTCTCGTTTGGTATTCGAGCGTCGTTTGGACAATAAAAAAGAGATTACCTTCTCTACGAAGATGACGGCGAATTGGTACACCAACATTAAC
>DMCR01000155.1 GCA_003445735.1 Cryomorphaceae bacterium | reverse complement strand
GGGGTACGCATAATAAAACCTTCCTTGATAAGGTAGGGCTCATAGACTTCCTCAATAGTCTCTGCTTGCTCACCAATGGCAGTGCTGAGGGTATTCAACCCGACCGGCCCACCGGCGAAGTTGTCAATCAATACATGAAGGATCTTATTGTCCATTTCGTCCAGACCACTACTGTCTACATTCAGGGCATTGAGGCCAAACTCGGCAATACCCACATCAATAGTACCATTACCCTTGACCATGGCAAAATCACGTACGCGACGTAACAAGGCATTGGCAATACGCGGGGTGCCACGTGAACGACCGGCAATGCGAATACACGCCTCATAATCCGTAGGAACATCCAATATCTCTGCCGAGCGATCCACAATAGTGCTCAACAGCTCCACATCGTAATACTCCAATCTAGCGGTAATTCCGAATCGTGCGCGCAGCGGTGCCGTTAGCAATCCCGAGCGCGTAGTGGCGCCAATGAGGGTAAACGGATTCAGAGCTATTTGTACGCTGCGTGCACTAGGTCCCGAATCAATCATGATGTCTATTTTGAAATCCTCCATGGCACTGTAGAGATACTCCTCAATGACCGGGGACAATCTATGGATCTCATCAATGAACAATACGTCATTTGGCTGCAGACCTGTTAATAGCCCAGCGAGGTCACTAGGCTTATCTAATACAGGACCTGAAGTCACCTTGATGCCTACACTCAATTCATTCGCGAGGATATGAGACAAGGTGGTTTTACCTAACCCGGGAGGACCGTGGAGCAATACATGGTCCATAGCTTCATCACGCATCTTAGCCGCCTCAACAAAAATCTTGAGATTTTCCAATACCACAGCCTGCCCTGTAAAGTCGTCAAAACTTAAAGGACGAAGCTTGCGCTCCATCTCACGCTCGGTGTTCGACAGATTTGATCCTGTAGGATCGAGATGCTCGTTCATAGTACTACAAAATAGCATAAAAAATCCCCTTGCCGAGCGACAAGGGGACTTGAGTTATAAAGCTTTTCCCTAGTGGCCGCTTTCCTCACCTTCTGCGAGCGGCACGTTTTGAGGAATGAAGTCTTCTTCTGTACCTGGCTTAGAGTAATCGTATGCCCAACGGTGTACCACTGGAATCTCTCCTGGCCAATTTCCATGCAAGTGCTCTACTGGAGTAGTCCACTCCAATGAATTTGCTTTCCATGGATTCTGAGACGCCTTAGGTCCTCTCCAAATGCTGTAGAAGAAGTTGAAGATAAAGATCAACTGAGCAATACCACCGATGATCGCAAAATACGTGATCAATACGTTGATATCCGCTAGGTTATCGAACATAGGGAATGCTGTGTTACTGTAGTAACGACGTGGAAGACCTGCCATACCCAAAAAGTGCATTGGAAAGAATACACCATATGCGGTAATGAAAGTCAACCAGAAGTGCGCATAACCCATAGACTTGTTCATCATACGGCCGTACATCTTTGGGAACCAATGGTAAACCCCTGCGAACATACCGAATATGGCACTGAGTCCCATTACGATGTGGAAGTGAGCCACAACGAAGTAGGTATCATGAACGTTGATATCAAGTGCGCTATCTCCTAAGATTACCCCAGTCAAACCACCAGTAACGAAGGTGCTTACCAAACCGATAGAGAACATCATCGCTGGAGTGTACTGGATATTACCTTTCCAAAGGGTGGTAATGTAGTTAAAGGCCTTCACTGCTGAAGGAATGGCAATCAGCAATGTGGTAAAGGTAAATACTGACCCTAGGAACGGATTCATACCCGTTATGAACATGTGGTGACCCCAAACGATGAAACTTAAGAAGGCAATGGCTAAAATGGAGCCTACCATGGCGCGATAACCGAAGATGGGCTTTCGAGCATTAGTCGCTATAACTTCTGATGAAATGCCCAATGCAGGGAGTAAGATAATGTATACCTCAGGGTGACCGAGGAACCAGAACAAGTGCTGGTACAATACTGGTGAACCACCACTGTAGCTCAATACCTCACCGCCCATGAAGATATCACTCAAGTAGAATGAGGTACCCAACAATCGGTCAAACATTAAAAGCAATGCGGCACTCAACAATACTGGGAATGAAAGCACACCTAGAACTGCTGTTACGAGGAATGCCCAAATAGTCAATGGAAGACGAGTCATGCTCATACCTTTGGTGCGCATGTTTAACACGGTTACGATGTAATTCAAAGAACCTAATAGTGAACCTACGATAAACAAAGTCATTGAGATCAACCAAAGAGTCATACCAGCACCAGAACCTGGCATTGCCTGTGGCAAAGCTGATAGAGGTGGGTATACCGTCCAACCTGCGGAAGCAGGACCCGATTCTACAAACAATGAAACAACCATAACTATGGAACTCATTGCAAAAAACCAGTAAGACAAAGCGTTCAAAAAACCTGATGCCATATCACGGGCACCAATCTGCAATGGAATCAACAAATTTGAGAATGTACCTGAAAGCCCTGCGGTCAACACAAAGAAGACCATTATCGTACCGTGGATAGTTACCAAGGCAAGGTACATATCTGGGCTCATTACACCATCCGGTGCCCATTTACCAAGGAAAAATTCGAGGATTGGGAAGCTTTGCTCCGGGTATGCCAATTCCAAACGGAAAAGCATAGACATCATCACACCGATGATTCCCATGAACATACCGGTTACCAAGAATTGCTTACCAATCATTTTATGATCCATCGTAAAGATGTACTTCGTGAAGAAGTTCTCTTTGTGATGGTGCTCCATCAAGTGATCTTGAAAGTGAGGGTTTTCTGTCGATTTCGTTGACATATTACTCATTGTTAAGTCTTAATTACAAAGTCTCAGCGACGGTTTTCTGTTCGTTCAACCAAGCCTTGTATTCATCCTCGGTCTCCACGATAATATCCATTTGCATGTTGTAGTGTGCTGCTCCACAAATTTTATTACAAAGCAGAACGTAATTGAAATCCCAAACGTCTTCGCCCTTAGCGGTACGGATGGCATTTACCTCTTCAACATGTCTTTTTACATCTTTGTTCTGACGAATTTCGGCAGTTGTGATTGTCGGTGTGAACTGAAAGTTAGTGATCGCTCCAGGTACACAATTCATCTGTGCGCGGAAGTGCGGGAAATAAGCCGAGTGGATTACATCCTGTGCACGGAATTGGAACAATACAGGCTTACCCAAAGGCAAGTGCAATTCCTTAGTCACGATATCATCAGCAGAAGCTGCATCTTGAGTGTCCACACCCAAGATATTTGCACCTTCAATATCGTATACCGAAGCAAAACCTAAGGCATTATCACTACCACTGTAACGAACGGTCCAGTTAAATTGCTGCGCATATAGTTCTATTACGATAGGCTCTTCCTCGTTTTCAGGCATCATTAAGGTGCTCCAAACATTCAGACCCCATATAATCAATACAGCTAACGCCAATGCAGGAACTACAGTCCAAAACAACTCTAATTTATTATTGTGCGCGAAGTGAACTGCCTTAGTTCCTTTTTTTCCACGGTATTTATACGCGAAGTAGAACAAAATAGGCTGTACTATGAAGAACACGATGTTTATTATTAACATACTCACATTCCATAATCCGTCAATCTCCGAACCATGTGCTGATGATGGTTCAGGAAGACTGAGTCGACCCCAGGAGAAATACATCACCACTACACTGATAACGAAGCCCATACCTACCAACAACATCAAACGCCCTTGGGTATCATTGTCCTTTTCGCTCACCACATTATCCTTACCACCTTGGATTTCCGAAGAAACCTCAGAGATTCGCATAACCTGCACTAATGTGAGGATGGCTAGAGCTACTAAAACTATAATTGAAACTGTATTCATTCTTTAGTCTCTTTTCTAGATTATTGTTGGAAGTGCTTTGATTCAACCATCATTGGGTGATTCTTGTGCAACAATGGTGCTTTCGCAAGGTTGCTAAACATTACATAGATGAATAAACCGGCGAATAATAGAATTGGACCCAACTCCACCAGTCCGAATCCATACTGATCACCAACCGTTCCCGGCATAATCATTACGTAGTGATCCATGTAGTGACCTACCAAGACGAATAATGAGGCCATCACCAAGGTACCTGGAACACGCTTCGCAGGACGGCTCAAGATGGCCAATACTGGGAAGATAAAGTTCAAAGACAACATAGTGAAGAACGGTACTTTGTACTGGTCCCAACGCTGCATATAGTAGGTTACTTCCTCCGGAATGTTCGCATACCAAATCAACACAAACTGAGAGAACCATAAGTAAGTCCAGAATACTGAGAATGCGAACATGAATTTGCCTAAGTCATGGATGTGATTGTAGTTCACCCATTCCAACAAGCCTTTAGACTTAAGGTATAATGTAACAAGGATAGTCGCAGCGAAAGAGCTTACGAACATTCCCGCGAATGTGTACCATCCAAATAGTGTTGAGAACCAGTGTGTATCTATGCTCATAATCAAATCCCACGCAGAAGTAGATGAGGTTACTGCATAGAATACCGTGAAAATGGCACCTACCCTACGGTTTTTCTTCCACATCTCTGCCCCGTCCCCATAGTCAGATGATAAAGAGTATTTTCTCAACATAAGTGCTGCCCAAACCCATCCTCCGATGTATATCAATACACGGATGATGAAGAATATCGGGTTCAAGAATCCACGCTTACCTGCGATAATTTTGTCATAGTTCTCGTGGCCTTCGATGTTAATACCTTCTACCATCCAGTGGAACATGTGGTGAACATGGCCCAAACCAAGGAACGCAATCAAAGCAATAACGATCAAAGGAATAACAATAGTAAAAGCTTGTGCTTCCATCACACGCAACAAACCCGCAGACCATCCCGCTTGGGCAATGTATTGAATGGCCAAGAAGAACAATTGTCCTAGACCTAGACCCAAGAAGAAGATAGCCGCTACGTATAGGGCACTCCAAGGACGGTTTTGTTGTTGGTGATGAACGTGTTCTGCATGTGCATCGTGAGCTTCTGCT
>DMCR01000095.1:2730-9292 GCA_003445735.1 Cryomorphaceae bacterium | reverse complement strand
CGTCGACTAAACTTTCGGTGAACGAGAAAATCTCTTGCGCTTCAAAGATTTCTGGGTAGATACGCTCAGAAGTGCCCTTGCCTAAATGGTAGCGGAGTACCCCTGAATATTGTGGCTTCACCTCGATGAGGTTTTCAGCAAGACGGTGTTGGTCCGGACGTTCTCCCTTGAGGGTCTGCCCGCCGTTATTAAAGAAGATGATGGTCGAATCAGATTCAATATCCACATCGTGCTGCGACATAAAAGGACCTTCGATTAATTCTACAACCTCTCCGGTAGACGGACGGTAATGCATGATCCATGAGCCGGTTCTTGAAGAAATAAATACATCCCCTTTAAGCATATGTGGTCCGTCTTCCAAAACTGGCTGAATATCATTGATATGAAGCGGATCACCGGGAGAATCTGATTTAATCAGTAAATGGGTAAGGTCATTTTCGATGAGAATTTCCGTTACACTCTTGTGGTAGAGAATACGACCGGTTTCTGCATCGAACTGGGTAATTGTGTTGTCGATGAACGGAAATTCTCGTCCGTCAATATTGAATCTAGCCCCATAATAAATGTGTTCGCCTTTGTCTTTGGTATAGGTATTGGCCCAAAAAGTATTATTCGACCCTATGTTGATTGCATGGTGGTGGGCGATGGTATCCTGCTTCCACAGGCGCTCACTATTTTTATCAATTTTGATGATGCCTGTTACGCCGTTCAATGAATAGATCAAACTCGAATCTGAGAGCATCAAGGAGTGCATGATGCGGTTGTGGGGATTCGCGAGACGGTCCACAGACCAAGTCTTCAATTCTTCACCGGTTCTTAGGTTAATGATGGCGATGGTACGTTTCCAATTCGCATTGGCATAACTAGTCAACACTTTAACATCTTCCTCCAGCTCATTAATCGGCTCGAAATTCTCCGGGGAGGGTACGAAAACCAAGGGAAGTCTCTCGACCGCAGCCTTCGCAACCATTAATCGGTCCGGAAGCGTAGTAAAGAAGGTAATGGAACGACTGACCTGATGCGGTATCCATTGCTTGCCTTTCGTCGTTTCACGAACTAACCAGCCAAAGAGACTGAGTAGGGTCAATAGAACCACAACATTAGCAAGATACAAGGGTATTTTGCGAAGAATTGATTTTAGCATATTGTCCAATTATGGCCCCCAAAGGTAGTGCAATCCCTTCTTAAATCTCGAGGATCAATCCGATGGTAGGAAGCAGTCTACCCGTATCGCTTTGAATAAGTTTAATGCTGTATTTACCAGCATCCATAGGATCAATTACGGGTATTCCCGTATCATCGCGCTCTACCGTCAAATACGGCATCAACGGAATATCGGAGCTAGTGAAGTTTTGCAAATCCAAGAACCAAGTCAAGCTGTAATTCTTCTTGTTGTAAGTCTTGTCCAATCGAACGTCAATTACGCTGTAGGCTTTCAAGCGCTCGCCCATGATTTGGTCCACATCGAAAATCCCGCGCTGCAATATGTCCCAGTTCGCTATTTGAGCGCTGAGTTCTGTGTCAAACGGGGTGTATGGCGTTCCTGTAGCCCAGCGGTATTTGGCACCTATCTGCCAGCCTTTACCCCAAACCTTACCTAAGACAAGGTTGATGTTGTGGCGGTTATCCCATACCGTTGGTTCCCATTCTCTTGAAGCATTTAAACGCGTTTCACTGTAGCCAAAGTTGTAGCTCATAGTCCACCAATAGGTACCTTTAAGTTTTTGTTGCAGGAATAATTCAAATCCATAAGCCCGGCCTTGAGCACGAGAAGAACTTACTTGGTCCCCGACAGCAACATAGGATCCAATGGCCTGTGTGAAGGCCATTTGGTCATTCCAGAAATAAGGCATTGAAATGTAATCCTTGTAATATCCCTCAAGAGAGAATCTATAAGTCTGCCCATTCTGGAACTCAATACCAGTAGCAGCTTGACTTACTCGTCCGGCGTAGCTGTATCTTGACCAATTATTCGCAGTATTTGCTAAAATGGTAATAGCCGGAGGTAACTGCGTGTAGCTTCCCAAGTTCCCTTGAACCGCCCATGCATCATTTAAATGATATTGCACACTCATACGAGGGGATAGCTGCGTCAACGGATTAATAGTTGTCAAATTCAAGGTGTGTATATCCATACGTACCCCAACGCTTGTCGATAACCTACGCTCTAAATAATGACGGGTAAGATGGGTGAACGCTCCAGCACTTATAAAGTCTTGCTGTGCCAAATAATCCAAAGTATCAATACGCTGAACCGCTATATCGTTGTTATAGCGCACGTTCCACATATCGAGGCCGTAGTCTCTGAATACGAGGTTCAGGCCGTATTTCCATTGCCAATCTTTGCTGACCACATGGTGGACTACATTAAATCTGGTATTGGTCTCAGTGCTACTGTATTCTAATTGTTTATCTCCGTCCAAGCCCGTGTTGTTAATAAACTTTTCGGCTTGGTTGCCGACATGATCGCGGCTCAGCACGTATTCCCATCGACCATTGTCGGTAAAAGAGCGGTAACGGGCACCTAAAACTTCCGTTTGCTGCGTCCCTTCTGGGATGTAGCCCACATTGTAGAGTAGGGCATCGCTGCCTCGTCCATCAATGTATAATTTGTAGTCGTCCCATCCACCTACGCCGATAATGGTAAGGTCTTTTCTCGGTCCAATTTTGTGATGAAGACGCAACTGCGCATCCTGATAGGTAGGCAATACTGGAATATTGAAAAGCTTGAAATAATGTTGCGAGAAGCTATTTCGACCACTCATGGTGATCAGGGTCTTATCGCCCACAGGTCCTTCTAGCGTAACGCCATAATCCGTGCCACCCTGTGTCGCACGCACTCCCCATCGGTCGGCACGCGCATTACGCCCTTCGAGCTGAAGTACGCCAGATAAGGCATCATCTACATCTGCAGGAAACCCTCCGGTTACTAAATCCATTCCCTGGATATGATCTAAGTTAATCAAACTCACCGCACCTCCCGAGGCTCCTTGAATGCTGAAGTGATTCACCGTCGGAAGGGAAATTCCGTCTAACAAGTATCTGTTCTCGTTCGGAGCTCCACCACGCATGGCAATTGCATAACCGAAGGAAGGTTTGGGCAATACACCTGGGAAATTTTGAATGACTTTACTCAAATCCAATACAGCGCCGGGCATTCGCATCATTTCAGAACGGTTGATGTTCTTAATGCTCAACGGCGTTTCCGGAGTACGATGAAAGGCATCGGCACGCACGGCTACCTCTTCTAAAGAAGTGACGCGTTCCACCAACAAGCTGACAAATTCAGGTTTGGTTGAGCGGATCTGAACTTCATGCAAGGTTTGAATCTGACCCGAAGGGCTTAGAGCTCGCACATTGTATAAGCCGGTAGGGAGGGATTCAAACACAAATTTACCCTCAGTATCAACCGTCTTTTGGCGGGTAAATGCACCTTGAATAACTTCTACGGTCCAATTATCCAATGGACTGAGATTCAGTGCATCAAGAGCTTCGCCTTGAAGTGTACCTAAGTTTTGAGCCCAGCTCGATAGGGAGATGAAAAATGCGACGGTTAGGTAGGGGCAAACGTTACGCATGTCAAAAAAGATTTGATCGCAAAGTTAGGGTCCAAACCTCAAATAAAATCGCTTTAGTCTTAACTTTTTTGAGCCTTAATAACTGCCGGCCAAGGCACGGCATCAACTGCCTCGATGCCTTAATTGAGAACATAGCTAGTACATACTGAAGTTAAGGCTATGGGTAAGATTCACATCTATAAAAGATGGTCGGCAGCAATGCTCGCGATTTGGATGTTCTGCTTGGTATTCATCGTATAGCCCAGACCCAAGATCCATCCCTTAACCATTGGGATTAGCCTATGGGAGGCGAACTGCTCATCTTCGTTGTAGTCCACGTCGATAGTCAAAGGCACTTCCACACTATTGTCGCGAAGGTATTCAGCAGTTTCTATGCTGTCTTGAGCTTCTTTAAACAGGCGGGCGATCATGTCATTAATCAGCGGTTCCCTGCGCTTGTGGTAGATGTAATGCACTCCCTTGCCGAGGTGCCGGAATGCGATGACGGTGACGTAAATGGTTTGGCCGCCAATGTTTTGGGAATCGGACCCCACACTTAAGGTCGCCGCAGGATGCGCTCGTAAATAAGATAGAACATATGCGGAGAGATTTTCGATTATTGTTCCGTCTAGTTTCCGATATTGTACCTGCATCAGCGTGAAGTTCAAAAATGTTTTCTAGAGAAGAAAAAAAAGACCTAAATACTTCATTTTTCCAGCTATTTACTAAACGCATGTCGAGGCATAAAAGTTTGGGTGGGGGAGGAATTCGCTGGGAAAGCTACAGGACTGGCGTTCGCGGTATTTTCTTTCGACTACTGACGTTTCCAGAAGTTGGTTTGGCCATAGATTTACAATTCAAAGACCCCGAAATCCGTGCTTTGTTTTATGATCAATTCGAAGAATTTAAATCCATGCTTAATAGTCACATAGGCCAAGAAATGTTGTACGAACCTCGAATCATGTTGGATAGCGGTGTGATCGTAAGCCGTATCTGGGTAAAGCTTGAAGGGGCCAACTTCTATGACAAAACGCAATGGCCCGCGATTGTTGATTTTTATGAAGCCAAACTATTGGCATTGGATGAATTCTGGGAGCTCGGAGGAGAAGTTGTCAAAGGCTTGGCCCGTTAAGGAATCAAACGCTTTAATACTCTGAGTTTATGGGTATGTCGGCCCAATAATGCATTATAAATTCCACTCTGATCTAAACTATCCACGCGAACTCTCCCCGAGGCATGTATAATTTTTCCATCTTCAAGTACAATGCCCACGTGGGTTATGGCACCTTCCGTATTATCAAAAAACGCTAAATCTCCAGGTAAACATTCCTCTAAAAAGCTCAACGAACGTCCTTTCTTGGCTTGTTGACCAGCATCTCGCGGAATACTGGCGCCATATTGGCGGTACACCATTTGAGTAAACCCGCTGCAATCAACCCCGAAGGGCGTTCGCCCACCCCACAGATATGGTGCATTCAAATACGAAAAAGCAGTGTTTACTAAAGCCTCTCTGGTGCCTGTGCCTGTAGTCTGCTCTCCTTCAAACTTGAAGACCTGCTCACCAATGGCTGTAGTTTTTCCATCAAAAAGAGGCAACAAACTGCCCTGAGGAATCAGTGTGGATTTCGTAGCATCCTCCGCCTGAAGTAGTTGCACGGTTTCGCTGCAAACATGGCGATTGCCAGATTGAATACGATTGAAGTCTTCGTTGCTAAGTTCTTGATACTGAAAATTATCTATCCATCCCTCGTAGAGATCATGATGTAACCTGATTCTAGACCATTTTGCCTGCTTATCGAGAATCTCAAAGGTCTCGCCAAAAAGGACGACATTGACCAATTCTGCTCGGTCAGACGTCTCGGCTCTCAAAGGAGCGCTGCCCAAAAATGCGATGCCTAGATTTCTATCACTCATGTTATCCTAAATTAGCATACTCATGAACCACGTTGCCAGGTATTGCTACATTTTTTACACAAAAAGAAAACCCCAGCCGAAGCCAGGGTTTCAACATTTGCAAAAGGTTGATTTACAATCGTTCGATTACCATGGCCGACGCTCCTCCGCCACCGTTACAGATAGCTGTCGCACCAATGGTACCATCGTTTTGCTCCAATACGTAAATCAATGTGGTCACAATGCGCGCGCCAGAGGCACCTAGTGGATGACCTAAGCTTACAGCACCTCCGTTGACATTCACTTTCGCTGCATCCAATCCTAATATGTCCGTATTGGCTAAGCCCACGACAGAAAAGGCTTCATTAAACTCGAAATAATCGACTTGATCCAAAGTTATACTCGCCTTGGCCATTGCCTTAGGAAGTGCCTTGGCCGGAGCCGTGGTAAACCATTCTGGTTCCTGCGCTGCGTCGGCATAACTGATAATCTTAGCCACTGGTTTGAGGCCTAATTCAGCTGCTTTCTGAGCACTCATAAGCACTAATGCTGCCGCACCGTCATTCAAGGTAGAGGCATTGGCAGCCGTGATTGTACCGTCTTTCTTAAACACAGGGCGTAACTTAGAAACCTTGTCCACGTTCACCTTGGTGTATTCCTCATCGCAATCAAAGGCCACTGGGTCTCCTTTGCGTTGCGGAATCATTACTGGAACAACTTCCTTATCAAATTTTCCTGCTTCCCAAGCCGCAGCACTGCGCTTGTAGCTTTCAAGGGCGAAATCATCTTGTGCTTCACGAGAGTAGTTGTGCTCGCTCGCGCACAATTCCGCACATAATCCCATGTGTTGTGCATTATATACATCCGTCAGGCCGTCCTTCACCAAACCGTCTACCATGGCAATATCACCCAGCTTAATACCGTTACGACTGCTAGGGAGGTAGTGGGGTACAGCACTCATATTTTCCATGCCACCTGCAATTATGATATCTGCATCGCCGGCCTTAATGGCTTGTGCAGCCATCATCACCGCCTTCATTCCTGAAGAACATACTTTATTGATGGTGGTGGCAGGGACATTGCTGCTGATGCCGGCAAATATGGCGGCTTGT
>DMCR01000095.1:0-2437 GCA_003445735.1 Cryomorphaceae bacterium | reverse complement strand
GTTGCTACTAATGCCGGCAAATATGGCGGCTTGACGCGCCGGAGCCTGTCCTACATTGGCTTGCAGCACATTACCCATATAAACTTCATCTACTTGGTCCGGTGAGATTCCTGCTTTTTCGAGAGCTCCGCTTATGGCGGAAGCCCCAATTCTAGGAGCTGGTAGGTTGCTTAGTGCACCGCCGAAGCTGCCCATAGGTGTTCTGGCAGCACTGACGATTACGACTTCTTTCATGTTCTAGTGTTTGATATTTAGGTTCTTGTCAAAAGACCCTACTAAACTACTAAATTTGGTCCCTAGAAAAGAACAAGGTAGGATGAAAGGATTGGATTGGCTTCAAAGTGGCCAAAAGTGGGCATATTTTGTAGTAGTAGGCGCTGTAAGTACCGCTTTGATTTTCATTAGCATTCCTTTTAAGGCCCAATTCCAATATGAATACCGCCTCGGACAAATTTGGTTAGAGGATGATTTAATATCCCCAATTGACTTTTCTCTGCCAAAGTCAGAACAGGAGTACTTTGAAGACAGACTGGAGTTGTATCAAAGTTGTGACTTTTACTATGATTATTTGTACCAAATAGATAATTGGAAAAAGGATTTAGGTTCATTCATTAATGATGATGAGGTATTTGTTGAATGGCAGGAAAGAGGCGTTATTGGAACCATACCAAACAAAAAACATTTAACATTTTTTAGTGATGGAGGTTTATTGGATGTTTCAGAGGCGATTACACCAAGTACAATTAAGGCTAAATATGGTTTACCAGATACACTCACGATAGAACCTACCTTGAAAATTTCTTCTGAAAATGTAGATTCTGCTCTAGTATATAAAGCAGCTGCCCTTACTAGGAGTAAAGGTTTTATAACTAGAGGTACTCCAATCATCATTCGGGGGGCAGCAGTGACTCAAGAAAAATTTAATGTTTTAAAGGCTCTGGAGGCAAACTTCGATGGAAGAGATTCGGAAATTAATTTGATTAGCAGAGTAGGTGCCTTAGTATACATTCTATTGATCGTCGTAGCCATTGCATTTTATCTGAATCAATACGATCCCCAAATCATAGCGCACAGCTCAAGCCTCAACCTTTACATGTTCGTCATTGCTGGCGCCTCCATTGCCACTTTTTGGTCGGCCTCAATCATATTTCTCAATCCCTTTGTCGTCCCGCTCGTACTGGTGCCCGTGCTCCTACGAAGTTTCTTCAACGATCGCCTAGCACTAGTTTCCCATGTGCTGCTGCTTTTGCTCGTGGCCCCGTTTATAAGTGGTGCAGTACATTTTATGGTTGTACAGTTCACCGCTGGACTCATCACTCTCTTCAACATCCGAGGGATTTATAAAAGAAGCCAACTCTTCCAGAGCACACTTGTCATCATGGCCGCAGTCATTGTAGCCCATGTAAGCATTTACCTAATCCGACAAATAGAGTGGAGCACGGAGGCCGTTCAACCCTTGGTATCCTCACTCATAGGAGTCCTTGTCCTACTATTTATCTTTCCGCTCATCTACTTCTTTGAACGCATATTCCGAGTCGTCTCAGACCTGACACTCCTCGAGCTTAGTGATACCAACAATCCACTGCTAAAGCGCTTATCTAAGGAGGCTCCAGGTACTTTCCAGCACACGATGCAGGTGGCGAATCTGGCTGAATACGCGACGGAACTGGTTGGAGGGAATACTCTACTAGTGCGAACAGGCGCCTTGTACCATGATATAGGTAAAATCGCCAATCCTCAATATTTCACTGAAAACCAAACTTCCTCAGCTTCGCCTCACGATGAGCTGAGTTATATCGAAAGTGCTGAGATAATTATTGGGCACGTGATGGATGGGATAGAATTGGCCAAAAAACAGCGACTTCCGGATATTGTTGTAGATTTCATTCGTACGCACCACGGTACTTCGCGAGTGGAATACTTCTACCGAAAGTTCAAAGAGGATCACCCGGACGCGAGCCAGTTCGAGTCGTTCCAGTATCCCGGGCCAAAGCCGTTTTCAAAAGAGACGGCCATTGTGATGATGTCAGATGCGGTGGAAGCGTCTACGCGCAGTTTGCCAGAAAAAACACAGTCAAACCTCAATGAAATGATCGACAAAGTCATAGATCATCAGCTCACTACGGGGCAATATGATAATGCAGATATCACCTTGAAGGACATCAATACCATCCGAGAGGCTTTCAAGAAATTTATACGTGGGGTCTATCACGTGCGCATCGAATATCCCAAAGAATAGCAGGGGCGGTATTTTCATGAGGTTCGGTATAGCCTGGGATTTGGTGTTTTTATACTCGTTTTGGGACGGGATAAAAATTATTTCGATTTTTCTTGAGATAAATTACTTGGTACTCTTGGTCAAATAGATTTTACAGCTAAATTTGCGCACCCCAACGGAAAGGTGGCAGAGTGGTAATGCAGCAGCCTGCTAAGCTGT
>DMCR01000055.1:15680-17700 GCA_003445735.1 Cryomorphaceae bacterium | reverse complement strand
TGGTTTACCCTTGACGGTGGTGAGGACAGAAAGCGTTCACCATTGAGGACGGCATGCGCGTGGCGCAAATGGTCGTGGCACAATATTCGCAATTCGAGTGGGAATCTGTTGAAGATCTCGACGAAACTGCGCGCGGCGCTGGCGGCTTTGGTAGTACTGGAAAACAATAAACCCAAATATTCTATGAAAATTATCGTCCCCATGGCAGGTAGAGGCTCGCGATTGCGTCCACACACCTTGACTGTGCCAAAACCCTTGATCCCTATTGCTGGAAAGCCCATCGTTCAGCGGTTAGTGGAGGATATTGTTAGTGTCTGTGGCGACAAGAAGGTGGATGAGATTGCCTTTATCATTGGCGATTTTGGCGACCATGTTGAAGCGGATCTGAAGAAGGTCGCAGAGAATTTAGGCGCTAAGGGCAGCATCTATTACCAGGACAATCCACTGGGAACGGCGCACGCCATTCACTGTGCCGCAGATAGCATGGACGATGAGATTGTCGTGGCCTTTGCAGATACGCTGTTCCGCGCAGATTTTACTCTGGATACGGAAGCAGATTCAGTGATTTGGGTAAAACAGGTGGAAGATCCTTCCGCCTTTGGTGTGGTCCAATTCGCTGGGGACGGCACCATCAACAATTTCGTTGAGAAGCCACAAGAATTCGTATCGGATTTGGCCATCATTGGAATCTACTACTTCAAGGACGGTGCGGGATTGCGCAACGAATTGAAATACCTCCTCGACAACAATATTATGAATAAGGGCGAGTACCAATTAACCGACGCATTGAGCTCCCTGCTCAAGCAGGGAAAGGTCTTCAAGCCCGGAACCGTAAACGATTGGATGGACTGCGGAAACAAGGCCATAACTGTGGAGACCAACAGCAAAATGTTAGGCTACCTCGAGGGCAAAGCTGAGCTTCGCGGCGAAAACATCACCTTGGAGAATTCGACCATTATCGAGCCTTGCTACATCGGATCTAATGTGGTATTGAAGAACGCAACCGTTGGGCCGAACGTGAGTTTGGGCGATGATTGTGTGGTGGAAGATGCCACCATTGGGGGTTCGTTGATTCAGACAAATTCAACCATCACTAATATTAATCTAAAAGATAGCATGATAGGCAATCACGCCCATGTGGACGGACGATGGACTTCGCTATCTTTAGGAGATTACTCAAGAATGGACTAATGCAGAAATGGCTGGTCGCCGTTCAGGCGCTTCTTTTTTCAGCAACCTTATTTGCTCAGGGCCCTTCGCAAGAGGGGCCTTCTGCATTAAGCAACACGTACTATAAAGCGGAGACCTACCGCCTTACTGGGCGTGTGGTGCTGGCGATGGAGGCGTACGAAAAATTGGTCCAAAGCGACGAATATGCGGAGGCCGCGCATTACCAGCTGGCAAGATTACACTTTGAGCAGGGCTCTTTTTATCCTGCCTTTCAATATGCCAGCAATGGGGCGGCACTGTTTCCAGAGAACACCTGGATGCTTCGGCTCAAGGCGCAATGCGCAAAACAATTGGGCGATACCGAGAGTGCAGGGAGGGCCTTTGAAGCTTTGGCGGAGTTGCAACCCGGGCAGCCGGAATATCTCTTTGATGCCTTTAGTGTGTACCTGCAAGGCAATGCCCTTGAGGATGCATTGAGGGTGCTAGGCACGGTAGCGCATGAATATGGGACTACGCCCGAGCTGGTGAGCGACCAGGTCAGTTTGTACTTGCAGCAAAATGACGCGAAAAGTGCGGAAAAGACCTTAGTGGCAGCCGTGAAGGAGCACCCCAGTGTACCGGAGTATTATGGGTTATTGAGCCAATTCTACGACGGCAACGGCAAGGGTAAAAAAGCCATCAAGCTGTTGGAAAAGGCGGTGGAGCGGTTCCCGTTGAATGGGGCATTGCAAATGGAATTGGCCCGGATATCACAGCGCCATGGTAAAACGGCGCAGGCCATGTACCACATGGAGCAAGGGTTGGTGCTGGACGGTGTGCCGCTCGAAGACCTGATGCCTGTGGCCCTCAG
>DMCR01000055.1:0-15268 GCA_003445735.1 Cryomorphaceae bacterium | reverse complement strand
ACCTTGCCGTTTATCTTGTTCCAAGCGGAAATCTATTTTCAAGAGAAGCGCTTCGAGGAGGCGATGGAGCGGTATGTGGAAGCCATAGAATTGGACCCTAAAAATTATGAGCTCTATCAAATGGCTTATGCGATCAGTACAGAGACTGGGGATTGGCGCGGAGGATTACTCATTCTAACCTTGATTGAACTCAACTTCCACGACAAGGGTGAAATCATGGACGCCCTGGCCTACGAGTTCTACTCCATAAAGTCTTGGGAATCCTGTGCTCGAGTAGCTACGGAGCGTGCTGCGTTAACCTTAGATCCAGAAATGGCGGGAGGTTTATATGCCCTTGCGGGGACGGCCTTGTTCCAATTAGATTCTGTGCAACCCGGCTCCGAGGCCTACGAAAAAGCTTTGGTCCTAGATCGCAGTGCGGTCAACCTCAACAACTACGCTTGGGACCTTGCGACCCACGACGCCAACTTAGAATATGCCCTCACCTTGACCCAAGAATCCAACGAACTGCAAACCCTCGAGCCGACCTATTTAGATACTTGGGCATGGGTATTGTATAAATTGGGGCGGTATGACGAAGCTCGGGAGAAAATTAAGGTAGCTTTGCAACTGCTGAGAACCGCCCCCGATGTTGTGATGTATCGCCATGCAGCGGCTATTGAAGAGGCAGCTGGAAATAGTGCACAAGCAGAGGAGTACCGAGATAAAGCAAAGGCATTGAACAGCGCAAAATGATAGGTAGAAATAGGGCACATAAATCTTGGTTAAGGCACGGCATCACCGTGCTTTCTGCATTGATTTTATTGGCAAGCTGTGGCAAGCCCATTACCCCTGAAAACCCAATCAAACGCGAGAAGATCAACGATGGTGTAAACAAGAAAATCCTACTGGATGATAAATTCCCATGGGCGCAGAGTTTCGCTCGAATCACGGCCTACGCACCGGGTGGGGAGCAGCGTTTCAAAGTCCAAATTCGTTCTAGACAGGATAGTGTCCTCTGGACCGCTATCAGTGACGATATGATAGGCCTTCGCGTGGGAAAATGTATCGTAATAGAAGACAGTGCTGCATTTACCTCAACACTTCTAGGGTTGGACTGGACGGGATCCGCCTCTGATCTAGCTGGGGTGACCGGTATAGAGGTGCCCTTCCAATATTTGAATAGAATTATGCGGGGCCAATTAATTGGTTGGGACGACGCCCTAAAATATAAGTTCAACGCAGAACGAGATTTGTGGATGAGCAATTATGAATTAGGGCCACAACGTAATGTGAGCGTTGCTTTAAATCGCGAACTCTACCTAGCTGAACTCATCATTCATGACCCTTTGGAAATAGCGCATATCAAGTACTTCGAATTTGACGAACGAACACGATACCCAAAAAAGATTGAGTTGACCCTAGTATCACGGCCAGAATATAAGGTCATCATCGACATCTCAGACATCCGTACGGAAGGCCCATATAATACCCCATTTAGTTTCTGATGCGTCGCCTGTTGCTCATAGTGTGCTGTTTGAGCCTTACCTTCTCGACCCTCGGACAAACAAGGGAAGAGTTGCAACGTCAGCGCACCCTGTTACAAGATCAAATAGACTTAGCCAATACCATTTTAGCGAAGACGCAAAGTACACGCCAAGCAAGTATTAATGAATTGCAGACCCTTAACCAAAAGATTTTTGCGCGCGAACAGCTCATCGCTACTATGGGACGTCAAATCCGTAACATCAACCGTAACATCACTGCGAAGGAAAAGGAGATTATGGCCCTAACTGCGCGTGTAGACAGTCTAAAAACAGATTACGCCGAACTCATCCAACTCGCCCAACGTCAACAGCGTCCCACCGATCAAATCCTATTCATCCTCAGTTCTAAAAGCTTTTCACAGGCCGCGAAACGTTTACAATACTTCAAAGACATGGCAGGGTTCCGCGCACAGCAGATAGCTCAGATCGCCGAAGCACAAGAGGCATTGGCTTTAGAAAAGGACGCACTGATCCAGCAGAAGGCTGAAAAATTGGCAATTCAACAAGCGGAGCAGGGAGAAAAACTTGCCTTGCAAGCCGACGCCAACGAGCAGCAAACTACCGTTAAGGAACTCAACAGCAAGGAATCTGAAATCAAGAATGACATTCAGAAAAAGCAGCGTGAAGTGAAGCAGCTCGAGCAACAAATCAAGCGTATAATCGCTGAGGAAATGCGTAAGGCCAAGGAGCGTGCTGAGCGTAATAAATTAGAGGAAGGTGCCAAGGAATTGGGCTTGATTACTGGCAAGGATTTTAGCGGACGCACCTCGAATAAAGCCCTGAAGGCACTTATCGAGAAGACCCGAAAAGAAAAGGGCATGGACGTTCGTGATGATGGTCCGGCCTATGCCATGACTCCAGAGGCGCGTGCACTCGCCAACAACTTTGCGTCGAACAAGGGTGTATTGCCTTGGCCTGTGGAGCGCGGACTCATCACTGGTAAGTTTGGGAAGCACGAACACCCAGTCGTAAAAGGAGTCATCGTCGACAACCCACATATCGAAATAAGTACCGATGACGGTGCCATCATTCGCGCAGTATTTGAAGGTGAGGTCAGTTCGGTTGTACCGATCCCAGGTGCCAATATCATGGTCCTCATCCGGCACGGTAATTACTTTACCGTTTACAGTAATTTGATCAACGTCAAGGTGAAATCTGGCGATATCATCAGTCTTAAAGAACCTATTGGTCAAGCCTTCACGGACGAAGACGGCAAGACCATGGTACAGTTTGGCCTTTGGAAAGATGCCGATATCCAAGACCCACACCCTTGGCTCGCTAAATAACAAATACATGAAGCACATCTACTACCTCAGCACCTGCGATACTTGCAAACGCATTCTTGCCCAGTGGAATATCGATGGCTGCACCCTCCAGGACATCAAAACTGAGCCGATGACTGCAGCCCAAGTAAGCCAAATGATTACGGTAGCCGGTTCCGCAGAAGCCCTGTTTTCCAAGCGCGCTCGTAAGTACAAGGAGCTCGGATTGAAGGACAAAAACCTCAGCGAAGCGGGTATCCGCCAACTAATCATCGACGAATATACCTTCCTTAAGCGGCCGGTACTAGTGCTTGATGACCAAATCTTCATCGGCAATAGCAAAAATGTCGTCGATGCGGCCGCAGCAGCCCTATTCTAATGAGCGCGCCTTCACGTCAAGCCGTCCTAACTGCACACCTTGCGCTGCTAGGGGTCGCCTTGATCTATGGCGCCTCCTTCCTCATCGCTAAAAACGCGATGCAGGCGGCGGTGCCGCCACGGGCGTTTATCCAATTCCGTGTTACAGGAGCCGCCCTCCTTTTCTGGGCACTCCTGCCGTGGTCCGGATCCACACGCATTCACCACCTGCCCAAAGCCGACATCCTTCGGTTGATCCTCTGTGCCGCCTTTGGAGTCACCACCAACCAATTATTTTTCTTCGAAGGCCTCGCCATCACCACGCCCGTCAACGCCTCTATCATGATGGTAAGCGGCCCCATCGCCGTCCTCGTTGTAGGCGCAATCTTGGTCAAGGAACGCATCACCCCACCCAAAGTAGTAGGCATTGGCCTCGGTGCGTTGGGAGCGCTTTGGTTGATTTTGTCAGGGGCGAATTGGCAAATCAGCGGCCTCTTCCAAAGCGATGTCGCCAAAGGCAATCTTTTTGTGCTTGTCAACGCCACCAGCTACGCCGTCTATTTAGTGATCGTCAAACCCCTCATGTCGAAATATAATGCGCTCTTTGTCATTCGCTGGGTCTTCACCTTTGGGATTTTTCTGGTACTGCCCTTCGGCGGCCCCCAAATCCCCGGTATTCCATGGGGACTCTGGGACCAAGGCATCATCACTTCCGTGGTTTACGTGGTCTTCGGAACGACCTTTTTGACCTACCTCGGGAACATCATCGCCCTGAAAACCTTACACCCTGCCACCGTAGGGGCCTATATCTATCTACAACCCTTGATTGCGAGTCTCCTCAGTTTGATTTTCGCCGATGAACCATGGTCGCTCAACATGTTGAGCGGGGCCTTGTGCATCTTCGCGGGGGTCTATTTCGTGAGTTTCTATGGGCGCTCCTTTAAAGCCTAGGGATACCTTTGTTTTCCTACCTTAGCAAAAATTTACTCCCATGATTCAAAGCATGACAGGCTTCGGTAAAGCCGTTGGCCAAGCAGCCGGAAAAAAGATCACCGTGGAAATTCGCGGACTCAACAGTAAAGGCCTTGATTTGAATGCACGTGTGGCGCCTATCTTCCGTGAAAAGGAATTAGATATCCGCAAGCGCGTGGGAGAAAAAGTATTGCGCGGAAAGATTGACATTAACATCTACGCCGAGGTGACGGGCATCGAAAGTGCCATGGCCATCAACATGGATTTGGCCAAATCATACCTAGAGCAATTGACCACTTTGGAGCGCGAGGTGGGCATTAAGGGAGATTTAATCGCCGCCGTAATGCGTATGCCGGATGTATTGGGTAGTGTTAAATCTGAACTCACCGAAGAGGAATGGTGCTTTTTGCAGGGCTTATTGGATGAGGCATTGGACCAATTCTCTGAGTTCCGCACTCAAGAAGGCGCCTCCATCGCCGAAGACTTCAACGCAAGATTAGATGCCATCGAAGCCGCATTAACAGGCATTGCCCCGCACGAACAAGCGCGTTTAGAAACCGTTCGCGAAAAACTCCTCAAAGGATTAGAAGGCATGGAGGTCGACCACAATCGCTACGAGCAAGAGGTCATCTTCTACATCGAAAAACTCGACGTTAACGAAGAAAAAGTTCGCTTGATCAACCACCTGAAGTATTTCCGTGAAACCATGACTGTAGAAGCCAGCGGGAAAAAGCTCGGCTTCATCGCTCAGGAAATGGGACGTGAAATCAACACACTGGGCTCCAAGAGCAACTATGCCCCCATGCAGCAGTTCGTCGTTGAAATGAAAGACGAATTAGAAAAGATCAAAGAGCAGGTCGGCAATACGCTCTAAAGGTTACCCCAGTATATCACGCTTTAAGTACCGGCTGTACCCGACCCAAACCATCAGGGCCGTCAACACCGCAAAAGCACCACAGGCCACCAAGTTGGGCTCTAAGGCGCCTTGATCTAAAGTCAAGGGCAGGTAATGATATGGACTTAAATAGGCTAGCCATTCAACAGATTCAGTAGCACTCGCAATAGCATTCAAGAAATAACTCCCGAAGATCATTCCGACAATTGGCCCCATGTAATTCAGCTTCACCGACAAAAAGGACCCCATGAGCACACCGGCCGCGGTGAAAAAGGCGATGAGGAAGAACCCGTGAACATGCATGGCCGCCATGGCGTCCCAAGCGATTTCCGAACCAAAAAGATTCATACCGATGACCGCTACGAGCGTTTGCGCGAGGTATATGATTATAAAGAGCGCTCCCAACACCGCGAGCTTCGTACCGGCCACAATGCCTCTTGAAATAGGCCTAGTCAAGAGAAATTCCGCCGTGCCGTCGCGCTCCTCCTTCCCGATGATCGTCGCGCCAGTGGAAGCGGTATAGATGCCCATCAACAAAGTGACGTAGATGCCGTAATAAGTGGCATAAAAACCAATGATCGAACTCCAAGTCGCCTCGTCCATTCCAAAGGCCTTGGCAAATTCTTCCGGCAAGCTGCTCATTAGTTTCACCATATCCTCACCCATGTGTGAAAACGATGGATAGATGCTCAGAATCATCAGAGTGAACGCCAAAACTATAGAGGTCCAGATGAGAGTGTTCTTTCTGTTTCGCTTGAGCTCTTTGGAAAATAATACAGTATTCATAGCGGGTTATCTGCGGTAGTAATTCATAAAAATACTCTCGAGGTCAGGTTCGCTGAGGGTCAAATCCACGACCTCTTGCCGGCCCAGCCATTGAAGCAGGTCCTTCGTCGGCCCGACGTAATCAAAAAGCACCTTATTGCCCAACCATTGCTGATTTTGGGCGCCTTCGGGCAACTCCAACTTTGTATCAGAAGCTAGGACCAGCCTGACCTTTTTCATTTGCTTGGCCAGTAGCGTGGTGATGTCCTCCACGGCCGTAATTTCGCCCCCACGAATGATGGCAGCGCGGTCACAAAGGCGTTGTATTTCACTTAAGATGTGAGAGCTGAAAAAGATGGTCGTGCCTTTGGAGTTGCGGGATTCGAGGAGCTCAAAGAATCTGTTCTGCATGAGGGGGTCCAGCCCGGAGGTAGGTTCGTCTAAGATCAACAGTTCGGGTTCGTGCACTACCGTTTGAATAATGGCACATTTCTTTTTGTCCCCAAAACTTAAATCCGAGATGGGACGGTCGAGATTAAGCTCAAAATAATGGGCTAATTCTCTGATCTTCTCCCCGCCATTTTCCAAACCATAAAGGTTGGCGTGGTATTCCAACAGTTCGCGGGAAGTCATTTCCGCGTAATAATCGACCTCTGAGGGTAAATACCCGATTCGACGACGCAATTCGTGCCCATTTTCAAGAATGCTTTGGCCGAAGAGCATCGCCTCTCCGCTGTTCGGTGCCAGCAAACCTAGGAGCGTTCGAATGGTCGTGGATTTACCGGCGCCATTGGGACCAATGAAGCCAAAAACCTCCCCTTGTTTGACAGAAATAGTAACGTCCGTAATACCGCGTTCTTTTCCATAAAACTTGGACAAGGAATGAGTTTCAATGATATTCATGGCGGAGGTTGGTTGAATTCCTTTCTAAAATACGACGCATTGCGCCTACATCCCATTAAATTTGTCACAAACTTCCTCTGCTCATGAACGCATCAACATCCGGAAAATTGGTCATCTTCTCCGCGCCCTCAGGCAGCGGAAAAAGCACCTTAGTGCGTTACCTGATGGAGACTGTGGAAGGATTTGGCTTTAGCATCAGCGCCACCTCTCGAGCTCCTCGAGGAACAGAGCAACACGGCGTGGATTATTTCTTTTTAACTGCCGAAGAATTTCGCCAAAAAGTTGATGCCGGTGATTTCTTGGAATGGGAAGAGGTTTATGAAAACACCTATTACGGCAGTTTACAAAGCGAAGTGGAGAAGCGCTGGTCGCAAGGCCAAGCGGTGGCCTTCGACATTGATGTTGTCGGCGGGTTGAATTTGAAAAAGCACTTCGGCGATCGTGCCTTGGCATTGTTTATTCAGGCGCCAAGTATTGAAGAATTGGAACGCAGGTTAAGTGCACGTGGGACCGATTCCCCCGAAAAAATCGCTCAGCGCATTGAAAAAGCAGCGTGGGAAATGGAACAATGCGACGGTTTCGACCACATCATCATCAACGACGACCTCGACCGCGCCAAAGCTGAGGCAAAAGCCCTGTTGGAAGCATTTTTAGCAACATAAGATGAAGGGAAATATCGGCTTATTTTTCGGCACCTTCAACCCCATCCATGTGGGGCACTTGGTCTTGGCGGAATACATGCTCAATTACGGCGAACTCGACCGGGTGCTTTTCGTCATTACACCCCACAATCCCTTAAAGCAGAAATCCACGCTATTGCCAGATCGAGAGCGTTTGCATTTGGCCTACCTGGCGTTAGAGGACCAATTAAACATGCAGCCCAGCGACATCGAATTTGGCCTCCCACAACCTAATTACACGGCCCAAACGACGGCCTACCTCCGCGAGAAGCACCCGGAAGCAAACTTCACCCTAATTATGGGCGAGGACAACTTGCGCTCCTTGCACAAGTGGCAGAACTACCAAAGCATCCTAGATAACCACAGAATCTTAGTCTATCCCCGTGTAGGCGGCGATTATGAAGGCACAGCGGAAGCTGCGCAGAAATACCCCAATGTGGCGGTGGTGGACGCCCCACGCATGGAGATCAGCGCCTCGATGATTCGCCAAAGTTTCAAGGATAGAAAACCATTACAAAACCTCCTTCCTAAAGCGGTTTTTGAGTACATTGAAGGGAGCAATCTCTTTCAATAATCCATGTCCACCTTCATCTCGCGAATTGCCGGAGAAGTTAACAGCGCCCCTGAGGCGTTGCACGAACAATTGGTCCTTATTCCAAACCGTCGTGCCGCGCTTTTTATTCTGGAGGAGCTGCGCAAGGATTTGGAGGAGTTCGAGCTCTTCCCCCTGTTTTTAACCGTCGATGAATTCATCGCCCAGGCTTCGAATTTACTGGTGATGGAACCCATGGCCTTGCTCGTGGCCTTGCACGAATGTTATGGCGAAGTCCGTCGCACCTCTTTTCCCGGTAAGGAGGAAGAAGATTTGGGCCAATTCATGGGTTGGGGACAAACCTTGCTCTCGGATTTTAGCGAGATCGACCGCTATGTATTGAATCCGGAACACGTGTTGGGGGATTTGTACAACGTGCAAAAATTGGCCGAATGGAACCTAGAGCCGGAGGAGCAAACCAAGATGATGCGCAACTATTCGGATTTCATTCAACTGCTTCCCCAAACCTACGAGCGATTCACGAAAGGGCTGCTGGAGAGGGGAGAGGCCTATGGCGGTTTGGCGGCGCGCACGCTGGCGGAACAACCACAGTTGCTCGAAGCATTCCTGTCGAGAAATGGAGTGAAGAAAGTCGTTGTTGCCGGATTGAACGCTTTGAATACGGCAGAATTGGAAATCCTAAAAACCCTTAGAAACAGCCGTCCCACTTCTTTTCTTTGGGATACGGATGCGCACTACGTCCAAACGTCCATGCACGAAGCCGGGCATTTCTTGCGACTGCATCAAAAACGCGAAAAGGTGTTCGGGAACTACATCCCAAAGACGGACCCCACACAAAGCGATTGGCGAAACTTACCAAAGACCATACAACCCGTGGGAGCAACAAAATTCACCGGTCAAGCCAAAGCCGTGGCCAAGACCTTGGCGCAATGGCACGAGCGCGGCATTCCTCCCCGCCAAATTGCGGTAATTCTCGCGGACGAAAGCCTACTCAATCCCGTACTTAATTTCCTTCCAGCGCCTTATGATAAGGTGAACATCACTATGGGCTTCCCGCTGAACCAAACGGCGCTTGCCGCCACGGTGGGATTGTACTTGAACATGGTGGAATATGCTGTGAAAAATCAACGGCCTGGAAAGGATTGGACGCTCCACCACAAATCGCTTTCTGCCCTTTGTACAGACCCGATGTTCAACCGGTATTGGACGGCAGAAGATGAGGGTCCTTATGCTTGGCACCAAGAAATTGTTGCTAGAAACAAGGTCTTTACGACGGCCAAATATTGGGGCGATAAAGCCAGTGAACACCTGCCTGCCTATGGCCGATTGTTTCTGCCTCAGCACCCCACTGATTTCATAGATGCGCTTCAACATTGGCTCGAACATGTGGGCGCTACGGAGAAGAACAATACGATGGTCCAAAACACTGCGCACCACATCTATACTCTTCTTGAGCAGTTAAAACGTACCCTGCAAAACACCGCCCAAGACCCCCTCTTATGGATCAAGCTGATCAAGCAACAATTGCGCAACGGCAGCATAGATTTCGTTGGGGAGCCGCTCGAAGGATTACAGGTAATGGGAATCTTGGAATCTCGAACCTTGGACTTCCCTTACGTTATACTCGCCGGCATTAACGAAGGTGTATTGCCTGCAGGCCGCTCTTTTAATTCGCTCCTGCCCTTTGATATCAAAAGGCATTATGGGCTGCCTACCTATGAGGAAAAGGATGCCGTATATGCCTACCACTTCTACCGAATTCTACAGCGTTGTAAAGAAGCTGCTATTACCTTCAACACGGATAAGGAAGCCATGGGCGGCGGGGAGCCGAGCCGGTTCCTCGTACAAATAGAACACGAACTTAAAGGAACAGCCGCCAAGGTACTCCCAAGATTATTCAGCAATGGAGAAATCCAGGCCCAAAGTGTGGCCTCGAAGTTCGAAGCGGAGAAAACTGGTGCCGTCAAGGCGGCGATCGCACAATGGTGGGAGCGCGGAATCAGTGCCTCTTCCTTAAACGAATTGGTAAGTATGCCGGACCAATTCTATAAAAAGCGACTCATCAAAATCAAAGAAGAGGATGAAGTCGAGGAAAATATGAGCGCCATGGTCATGGGCAACCTTGTGCACAAAGGCCTAGAGAAAGTTTATGAGCCGTTCGTTGGGCAACAAATCCCGGCCTTTGATGTAGATTTATGGACCGAACAGGCCATGGATTTTGGCATCACTTACCTCGTTGAGGAAAAGGGCTATTCCCGACGCGCTTTGCATACCGGTCGCAATATTCTGACCGTGGAAGTCTGCCGCCAAATGATGCGTCAGTTCCTGGAATACGACCTGCACCGTGCCCGCATGCACGAAATCATCCTACTGGGTATAGAAACAGAGCTGTCCCATTCCATGAACCATCCTACCCTCGGACTCCCTATGAATTTCAAGGGCTACATTGACCGAATCGAACTCGTGGATCAACGCCTCACCATTTGGGATTATAAAACAGGCTCCTTCACCTCGAGCGACCTCAGCCTTGGCGCCATTGAAGACCTTTGGAAAGGGACAAAAGGGAAGCCCTTACAAGTATTATTGTACTCATGGCTCCTCGACAAAATGGGAGCCTTCCCACATCCATTGCCATGGCGCTCCGGAATGTTCAAACTGCAAAGCGGCGCTCCTGAGATCTTATTAGGAGGAGCAGTGGTCAACAAGACCAAGGATATTTCGACTAAGGTTTTTCAAGTATTTGAAAGTGCCCTAATGGAGTACCTTGAAGAGGTATATACGGATGACCTGCCCTTTGTAGAAATCCCAAAATTTGAATTCAAATAAGACCATGCTCGAGCACATTCCTACCCAAGAAGATATTCTTGCCGCACACAAGCGTATCAGCCCCTATATCCACCGCACTCCGGTCTTTACATCGCATTGGTTCGACGAGCGCGTAGGAAAGCATTGTGTTTTTAAAGGGGAACACCTCCAAAAAACCGGGGCATTCAAAGCCCGCGGTGCCATGAATGCAGCGCTGGTGAATGCCGAAATCGCTCGAGGCAAAGGATATATTACGCACAGCTCGGGAAATCACGGCGCCGCATTAGCGTGGGCGGCGGCACAAATAGGAGAAAGCGCCTATATCATCATGCCAGAAAACGCACCAAAAACCAAAGTTGCTGCAGTGCGCCAGTATGGAGGCATAATTACTTTTTGTGCGCCCACATTGGAAGCAAGAGAGACTACCGCTGCCGAAGTCCAATCACAAACCGGCGCGGTGCTCGTGCATCCCTACAACAACTATGACATCATCGCGGGACAGTCGACCACGACCTTAGAGCTGCTCGAGGAACATCCTAATATACATACGTTATACGTGCCCGTGGGTGGCGGAGGGCTACTTTCTGGAGCTGCCCTAGCCAATCATTATTTTGGAAATGCCAAGGTGATAGGTTGCGAACCGGATGCCTCGGGTGATGCCTACCAAAGCTTTCAATCTGGAAATTGGGTTCCGGCTCAAAACCACCAAACCATTGCGGATGGCCTTAAGACTTCCCTAGGGGATAAAACATTTGAGATCATTGCGAGACACGTGAATGAGATTGTATTGGTAAGCGAGGAAGAGATGAAAGACGCGTGGAAGTTTACAGTGGCTAGGTTAAAGCAATTGGTCGAACCCTCTGCTGCCGCAGGCCTCGCAGTGGCCCTAAAACACCAAGGAGATGGGCCTACAGGTATCGTTCTTTGTGGTGGGAATATGGATTTAAATCCTTGGGGCTAACCTAAATAGCCTTTAATCATGCGCGCCACATATTTGCCGATAACGTCAAACTCAAGATTTACTCGGTCCCCCACCTTTATATCGTGAAAAACAGTGTGTTCGAAGGTATATGGAATAATGGCCACGCTAAAGCTGCCTTCTTTTGAATCTACGACAGTCAAAGAGGTACCGTTTACGGTGATCGAACCTTTTTCAATCGTCACATTGCCCAACGAAGTGTCGTAAGAGAAGGTGAAAGTCCACGATCCGTCGTGTGCTTCGACGGCGGTACACGTGGCAACTTGGTCAACATGGCCTTGTACAATGTGCCCGTCGAAACGGTCGCCCATGGTTATACAGCGCTCTAAGTTCACAGGGCTGCCTTCCACTAAATCATTAAGGTTCGTTTTATTGAGAGTCTCCTCAATAGCAGTCACTCGGTAAGTGCGATCGCCGAAGATTTCCACGACGGTCAGACATACGCCATTATGGGCTACGCTTTGGTCAATGTTCATCTCTGCTGCGAGCGGAGATTCCATATATAATTCCAAGTTGCCTTCGCTTTTTTCCAGTTTGGCAACTCGTGCAACATTTTCAATAATTCCGGTAAACATGGGGACTGTTTTGTGGTTGGTTAAAATAGTACATTTGGAGCTAAATATTCAGAACATGAAAGTCTCTACATACACCCCTGATTACACCGGACCCCTCGCGATTGTTTACGAAAACTTAGAAGAATTGGCTACACACCTTGCTCCTGAGCAGCAAGCACGTGTCGAAGCACTGGCAGATAAGTTTGACGAGCAGTGGCTCGAACTACAAAACGGGGCGAATACCACATGGGTGTATAAAGTCAACTCTTCTCTCGATACAGATGCACGTGCCGAGAAAATGCGTCAAGCGGGCAATGCTTTGTGTTTAAACGCCAATGCCTTGTTTACTGACCGCGTCGCCATTTTAGGGCATCATGTACCTGCGGTTGCAGAAGGTACCGCCTTAGGTAATTACCAATTCTTGCGTTACTTCTCCGACCAACATAAGCGTCGCAACTCCCTCGTTCAACTTTTTGTCGAGGCAGATCATGGAGCCGCAGTGCAGGCTCAAGCTGTTGCCGTTATGGGAACTGTTTTTGCCCGCGATTTGGTCAACACCCCGGTCATTGACCTCACGGCTACAGATTTGGCCAATGAAGCTAAAGAAGCAGGAAAGCGTCATGGTTTTTCAGTAGAAGTACTGGAGAAGAAGCAGATCGAAAGCCTGAAGATGGGGGGGCTACTTGCCGTAAACTATGGTTCGACCGAGCCACCAGTGTTCATCATCATGGAGCACAAGCCGGCCGGAGCCGCCAATGAAAAGCCGGTCGTATTGGTTGGTAAAGGAGTGGTTTATGATACCGGTGGTTTGAGCTTGAAGCCAACGAATTACATGGACGATATGAAGTCGGATATGGGCGGAGCTGCAGCGGTATTGGGTACGATGAGTGCTGTGGCGGAGGCGGATTTGCCGCTTCACGTCATTGGCCTTGTTCCTGCCACCGATAACCGTCCCGGTGGAAATGCAGTAACTCCGGGTGATGTCATTACCATTTCTGACGGCACGACCGTTGAGGTAATGAATACCGATGCCGAAGGACGCTTGATTTTGAGCGATGCTTTAGTGTATGCGAAGCGATACAATCCAGAATTTGTCATTGACCTTGCCACCTTGACCGGTGCCGCAGCGCGCGCTATTGGCCACTATGCCATCGTCGGAATGGGCAATGCCGGAGCAGAAGCCATGAGCGCCTTGCAAGCAAGCGGTTTGGCCACACATGAACGCGTGGTTGAATTCCCGTTCTGGGACGAATACAAAGAATTATTGAAGAGCCCTATTGCCGATATGAAAAACATCGGTGGCGCAGAGGCGGGTGCTATTACCGCAGGGAAGTTCTTGGAGCACTTCACTGATTATCCTTACATTCACTTGGACATCGCCGGACCCGCTTTCTTGAAGAAACGCATGGGCTATCGCGTGGAAGGCGGTACGGGTGTAGGTGTCCGATTATTATTTGACTTCCTCAGCAAAAAATCTGCCTAATGAGCGACTCACAAAACAACAATCCGAACAACAGCGCCGGCAACGATGAAAACAAGGGAGCGGATCGCCGCAGACGAAACCGAGGCGGACGAAATCGAAATAGAAATCGCAAGCCTCAAGCGGACGATCAAGAGCAAATCCAAAGCGAAGCCAAAGAAGGCCAGGAACCTCGTGAGCAAAAGCAAGGAGGACGAGGACGAGATGGACGCGGCAGAAATAAAAAGCCTGCAAAATTCGTCAAAGCACAGCCCGCCTCTGAAGAGCTGAAAGAAAGGATTGATGTGCAAGCCGATCTTTATGATATGAGCTTCGATGTGCCAGAAGTTGAATGGGAAGGAGGAGATGTATTGACCAAGCCTGTCGTTGGGATTACTTGTGGTGATCTAAACGGCATAGGTATGGAGGTCATCATCAAAGCCTTGGAAGACGAACGAGTGGCTGAGCTGTGTACGCCCGTAGTCTTCGCCTCAAGTAAACTAGCTTCCTACCACCGTAACGCCATTGATAAGCGTGATTTCAACTTCAACGTTGTGGATTCTTTTGATCAAATCAAAGAGGGCAAGAACAATCTAATTTCCGTTTGGGAGGATAATGTTGAGCTAGAATTAGGAGTGCCTACCGATGTAAGCGGGGCCTATGCAATTAAGAGCATAGATGCTGCCATTGAAGCCGCTAAGGCTGGTCGTATCCATGCTATTGTAACGGCACCTATTAATAAGCACAACATCGCCGAACAACACGAGGGCTTCCGAGGACATACGGGCTATTTGGCAGAGGCCTTTGGCAACGAAGTGTTGATGGTGCTCGCCTCGGATTATATTCGAGTGGCTACCGTTACGGGACACGTCCCCATTAAAGATGTTGCGACATCATTGACTCAAGAAAAAATCGAAAAATGTATTGCGTTATTGGTCCAGAGCTTAAAGCGAGATTTTGGAAAAGTGAAGCCAGCAATTGCAGTACTTGGCCTTAATCCACACGCCGGCGAAATAGGAACCATTGGTAGCGAAGAGGTAGAAATTATTGCTCCGGCTGTTGCAAACAGCCAAAAACTAGGTGCTATTGTAAAGGGTCCATACCCTGCCGACGGCTTCTTTGGTCAAGGCCACGAAGAACGCTTCGACGCAGTGTTGGGCATGTACCACGATCAGGTTTTGATTCCGTTTAAAAGTTTAGCTATGGGAACTGGAACCAATTGTACCGCAGGGCTCAGTGTTGTCCGTACTTCTCCGGATCATGGTACGGCCATGCATATTGCCGGACAAGGCAAGGCTGACCACGCCTCATTTCAGCATGCCATTTTCACAGCTATAGAAACGGTTCAATCTCAAATTCAATACTCTGAGATGACCGCAAATCCTCTCAAAAAACAAAGAGATAAGAATTAGAAGTTTTCAACAATTTCAATATCTTTGCACGCTCATTCAGATACAATTGAAAATAGTGAAAACGAAGGACTTTGATATCGCCTTTATCGGCTTGTCCAACGGGGCACACGTATTTGAGTTTAATCTGGATGACTCGTTCTTTGAAC
>DMCR01000059.1 GCA_003445735.1 Cryomorphaceae bacterium | reverse complement strand
TTCGAAGCGACCCTTCCTTCGGGTAAAATAGTTGCTGTTCAAGCAGAGCGTTTAGTGAGTATCGTTCAAGACGAAATTGGTACCATATCCTACAGTGTTACTCCAAAGAATTTCTCAGGTAAAATTGAGTTGTGCTCGTACCTAGATTTCGATGTAGAGAACGAGGACAGCAACTACAACGAGAAGTTTTGGGAGCCTGTTACTCAAGGTCAAGAGGCGGGAGCAAGCTATGTACACGCCAAGACTAAAAAGACCGGTTTTGAGGTAACTGCAGCCATGCGTAACAGCATTACATTGGACGGAAAGCCCCAAAAATGGGGTATGAGTTCAGATGCGAAGCACATGTTCGTTAGTGAGCGCGGCTGCTTTGAAGTAGCTCAAGGTCAAACTTTGAAACTTGAAAAATTTGCAGCTTTATTATCAAGCATGAACCACGAAGTGGCAAGCTTGGACGCCAAGGCAGCAGCGAGCGCTACAGCAGCGGCAGAACAAGGCTATGAAACATTGCGCAATGAGCACGTAGCCGCTTGGCACAACAAATGGGAAACCTCCGATATTGAGATTGACGGCGACGCGGAAGCACAGCAGGGCATCCGCTTCAACATCTTCCATATGAACCAGACCTTCACGGGTGTAGACGATAGATTAAACATAGGTCCGAAAGGATTCACTGGCGAAAAATACGGCGGTTCTACCTACTGGGATACCGAAGCTTACTGTTTGCCTTTCTACCTGGCAACGGCGCGGCCGGAGGTGGCGAAAAACTTGTGTTTGTACCGTTACAAGCAGCTGGACAAGGCCATCGAAAATGCAGGCAAACTAGGGTTTACTGACGGCGCAGCATTGTATCCGATGGTAACGATGAACGGAGAGGAATGTCACAACGAGTGGGAGATTACTTTCGAGGAAATCCACCGCAATGCTGCCGTCGCATATGGCGTGTTCGATTACATACGTCACACACAAGATTGGGGCTATTTGGCCGAAGGAGGATTTGAAGTCCTTCTGGGTATAAGCCGATTCTGGTCGCAACGTGTGAATTGGTCGGCAGAAAAAGAAGCCTATGTGATGCTAGGTGTGACTGGGCCGAACGAGTACGAGAACAACATCAACAACAATTGGTACACCAACCGCATGGCAGCATGGACCTTGGAGTGGACGCTGGAAGCCTACAATTGGTTAAAAGAAAATGCTGCGGACGCGCTAAGCGTTATCGCCAACAAGACTGCCCTCAACGCGGAGGCTGAATTCGCGAAATGGATTGATATCATGGCGAAGATGTACTACCCGAAGAGTGAGAAATTGGGTGTGGTATTACAGCAAGAAGGCTTTTTGGACAAGGAGCAGCTCACTACCGACGACCTCAGCTTGGACGAGCGCCCGATCAACCAGCACTGGAGCTGGGACCGCATCTTGCGTTCGATCTTCATCAAGCAAGCGGATGTGTTGCAGGGATACTACTTCTTGAACCACTTATACGAGCAAGAAGAAGTAAAGCGCAACTTCGACTTCTATGAGCCGAAGACTGTTCATGAGAGCTCGTTGAGCCCTTGTGTGCACGCTATTCTTGCAGCGCAGATTGATTACCCTGAGAAAGCCTACGAAATGTATATGCGCACCTCTCGTTTGGACATCGACGATTACAACCGCGAGGTTCAAGAAGGGTTGCACATCACCTCGATGGCGGGAACATGGATGTCAGTAGTTCAGGGATTCGGCGGTATGAAGATACGCGACGAGGAGTTGCATTTCACACCAAAGCTTCCGGCACAGTGGAAGGGCCTCACCTTCTCCATCCTATGGAGAGGCGCGACGCTCAAAGCAAACCTCACAATCAAAGGCATGACTATCGAAAACGTAAGTGGTACTCCAGCCAAATTCACGATCGACGGACAGTGGTTTGAAGTAGCCGCAGGCGAAAAAGCAACCACTGCAGCTGTAGCACTTGCTTAATCATTAGATATTATTTTAAAAGGCGCCACGTAGCCTTTTTTAGCCCACAAAACATGAAGAAATTTTTAACCGTAGTCTCCATCTGTGCAGCACTGGCTGCCTGTAAAATTGAGCCCGCTGCACCCCTTCGCATGCAGGCCTCGGACCTGGCTTCGCCGCACGTTCATCACGGTACACAGAGTACCTTTGTCGTTAATGACTATACAAACGGCCTCCTCGAGTTACCAAGTGGCCTAGACTTCGACGGAGAAGTGATCACTGGTACCCTCGAGCATGAACTGAACGTCGCGCATATTGACGGGGATGATGAAGACCTATTTGTGCCTTTCTTTAGAGGCGCTAAGCGTGCCATCACCTTGAGCATTCCTGGTTTCGAAGGAGAAGAGGTTAAGGTCAAAGGTGTGTTTAACGCCTGGAACAGCGATGCCACCTTCTTGAAATGGACCGGTAATGCTTGGGAAGCGCCGCTAGTACTTGCGCCGGGTGAATATGCCTACAAACTCGTCATAAACGGAGAAGAAGTATTGGATCCTTCGAACGACTTAGCCGTCCCTAATGGATTTGGAAGTTTTAACAATGTCCTGACTGTAGAAGGCGGCGGCGGTGATGCTCCTATCGGCATTGATTTCCAATTCGTAAACGACGGCTCTATGCGATTTTCGAGCATCCCTGAAGACCAAGAAGTTTTAGCCTTCTTCAACAACCGCGTTATTGAAGTTGTACGAGATGAGGATGGGCTCAGTATTACTATCCCTGCAGATGCCAAGGAATGGGAACGCGCCTGGATCAGATTATATACCGCGAGAAAGGGCCAGCAAGGCGGGGATTGGTTGATCCCTTTGAAGTTTGGCAAGGTGGTTAATGATACGAAGGAATTGGACCGTAAAGATTGGCACACTTCCATCATGTATTTCGCGATGGTGGACCGATTCTACAACGGTAACCCTGGGAACGATCAGCCCGTTGAGGACTTGGCCGTGCATCCTCGTGCCAATTACCAAGGAGGAGATGTCGAGGGATTGCGTCTAAAACTAGCCGATGGATATTTTGATGCGCTCCATACCAACACGCTTTGGATCAGCCCAATCACACAAAACCCAGAAAATGCTTGGGGCCTATGGAACCAAGGAGGACCCGTAAGTACGTTCTCTGGATACCACGGTTATTGGCCCATTAGTAATATCAAACCGGACCACCGTTTGGCTTCTCCTGAAGAGCTGCATTTGTTCCTTCACGATGCCCACACGAAAGAGCAAAATGTACTTCTAGATTATGTGGCCAACCACGTCCATGAGTTACATCCCGTGTACCAGAAACACCCAAATTGGGCCACCAACAAATACACCGCAGACGGACGACTGAATACCCAACTTTGGGACGAAGAGCGCTTGACAACTTGGTTCGATACCTTCATGCCGACCCTCGAACTTAGAAACGACACCGTAGCGGAACTCATGAGCGATAGTGCACTCGTGTGGATCACAGAATATGATTTCGACGGCTTCCGCCACGATGCGACCAAGCACATCCCAATGAATTTTACGCGTTTACTCACCGAGAAAATTCGTGCTACAAGCGATGACCATGTGTACCAGATTGGGGAAACCTACGGCTCGGATGAGCTCATTGCCAGCTACGTTGGTAGCGGCAAAGTCGATGCCCAATTCAATTTCAACCTCTACGATGCCGCATTCGAAGCGTTCACGCAAGAAGGAGCCACCTTCGACCGATTGCGTAAGGCTTTGGAGAGTAGCCTGACCTATTACGGCCACCACCATTTGATGGGT
>DMCR01000052.1 GCA_003445735.1 Cryomorphaceae bacterium | reverse complement strand
AAGCGTGCTAAAATCAATACCATCATCCTTTGCGAGAAAAACCGCAAGGATATCGAAGAAATTGAAGCACACTATGTAAAAGGTATGGCCTTCCATTACGTAAATGAGATGAAGGAAGTGTTGGATTTAGCTATATTAGATCAAAAGGTGAAATCACCGAAGAAACTAGAGGTTCCGGCCACACCCAAAAGTTGATTAGAAACCTATTCATAGCATTGCTTTGGACGACCGCTTTGTTTGGGCAGAGCGGCGGTAATAGTGTTTTTTCATTTCTGGACCGCTCCATTTTTGCCGGTGCCTCGGCTCTTGGCAATGCAGCCTATGTGCATGAGGGCCGTGTGGGAGCCTTTGCCGTTCAAAACCCGCTACTACTCACGGATTCTTCCTTATACCAACTCGAGATGAGCTCGGGAAGCTTGGGCGAAGGCATTCAGCTGCTTCAGGGTAGCTGTTCGTTTGAGCTCCAGGGTCGCCCAATGATCGCCAGTGCACAAACCATTCAGTACGGAGTGTTCAATGGTACCGATCAATGGGGGAGTTCTACGGGCCAATTTTATGCAGGAGACCTCGCCTTCACTTTAGGAACCGAACTGTTCTCCTGGAATGGCATTCGTCTGGGGGCAACCGCCAAATTGGTTAATGGAACCTACGAAAGCTACCAAAGCTGGGCCTTTGCCTCTGATGTCGCGTTGATGTACAGAGGCTCCACCGGACCGAACTATGTCTTTATTATCAAAAATGCCGGCACCCAACTCACTACCTTCGGCGGGACCTACGAACCCATGCCGTTGAACATCTTGTTTGCTGTTGGCGATAAATTATCGCACGCCCCCTTCCGCTGGACTTTTGTTATTGACCAGCTCCAACGCCCAAACCTGGGCTATGACGATCCAGATATGGTGAGCGTGGATCCCGTAACGGGCACCACTACACAGCTGGACATGAGCACACTCAACCTGGCGCTACGCCACCTTAGCGGCTCTCTGGAGTTCTTGCCAACGGATCGATTACACTTGATGCTGGGCTATAATTTCCGTCGTCAATACGAAATGAGCTTGCCAGCTCGCCGTACAAGTGGAGGGTTCAGCCTGGGTGCGGGTCTGTATTTCAACAAGTTTCACCTCCACTTCGCGAACGAACTTCGCAGCGTGGCAGGGCGCATGAATACCCTATCTTTGAGCCTGAAATTCTAAGACCTAAGCATGCCAAAATCACTTACCATAGCCATCGACGGACACAGCTCCACGGGAAAGAGTACCCTGGCAAAGGATTTGGCCAAAGCATTGGGCTATATCTATGTGGATTCTGGTGCGATGTATCGTGCAGTGGCACTTTATGCCTTACGCAACCATTGGGTCAATGTAGCAAGAGGTTGCCAAGAGGATAAGATCAAACATTCATTACCGAACGTGCAGATTTCCTTTGAACTGGATGGTAAGGGAATGAATGCAACTCATTTGAACGGCGAACGCGTAGAAGAAGAAATTCGTACCATGGAAGTGAGCAATGTGGTGAGTCACGTAGCTAAGCTAGTACCAGTGCGAAGACATTTGGTGGCCCTCCAACAAGCCATGGGCCTTAATGGTGGGGTGGTCATGGACGGTCGCGATATTGGAACGGTTGTGTTCCCTAATGCGGAATTAAAAATATTCATGACCGCCTCAGACCAGGTGCGTGCCGAACGTCGCCAACAGGAACTTGCTTCCAAAGGCCAACACTGGACCGTTGCTGAGGTATTGGAAAACCTTCAGTCTAGAGATAAAGCAGATATGGGGCGCGCAGATTCCCCGCTTATTGCTGCCTCAGATGCTCGTACTTTAGACAATAGCGAGATTACTAAATCCGAACAGTTCAATTTGGTATTGGCGTGGGTAAAAGAGTTGGAAGCTTAGGCATTACGCGTCGCAAGTACGGTAATACCGCCCTTAACAAAGTCACCTTCTTTGACCTCGATGTCGCTATCCAGCGGCAAGAACAAATCCACACGAGATCCGAACTTGATGAATCCAAATTCTGAACCTTGGGCAGCCATATCTCCGGGTTTAGCATACAGCACGATGCGCCGTGCTACGGCGCCAGCAATCTGACGGAAGACCACCTTGCCCCAATTTTCATTCTCTAAGGTTACGGTGGTACGCTCGTTCAAAGTTGAGCTCTTAGGATGCCATGCCACTAGGAATTTTCCCGGGTGGTGAATGGCATCAATTACTTTACCACCAAGTGGGTACCGGTTTACGTGTACATTGAACGGCGACATGAAAATGGACATTTGAATACACTTGTCCTTTAAAACCTCATCTTCAAATACTTCCTGAATGGTCACCACTTTTCCGTCTGCAGGGCACAACATGCCTTTCGGATTGATGGTAATGGTGCGTGTCGGATTGCGGAAGAATTGCAGTACAATGGCGTATAGCACAACGCTCAAGGCGAGTACCGAAAATTCTACCCAGGCCAATTCCGTTGCCCACTGCACAAGGCTGTTTAGGATGACCAATGCAAGGAAAACAACAGCTAGGGTACCTTTACCTTCTCTATGTAGTTTCATATCATGTATTGATAAATAAGTATCGCGATGGGTGCCGCGGTCAGGAAGCTATCTAATCTGTCCAACGCCCCACCGTGACCCGGCAAAAATAAGCCGGAATCTTTCACATCTGCTTCGCGTTTTAGCGATGAAGCGACTAAATCTCCAAAGGGGGCAGTGATAGATACCACAGCTGCTAATGCCAGTGCCACATCTACATCCAACAGATTCCAATAATAGTTCACGGCAAAGCCCGTAAAGATGGTTCCCACCACGCCACCTGCGAATCCTTCAATGGTTTTCTTAGGGCTGAGTTTTGGTGCAAAGGGATGCTTTCCGAACGAGCGACCGGTCAAATAGGCGAAGGTATCTGATGCCCATATCATGGTAAAGATAAACAAGATTAATTCTGAAAAATCCCTCGTTGTCTGAATGATCAAGGCCATGGGAAGGAATACATAAGTTAGCGCAAACAAACCGCGGCGCATTTCATGCGCCGGACGCTCGGCACGTAACAAGGCCAACACCATCATGATGCCAATGGCTAGAGTGGCGCTGATAATTTCTTTTGGTCCGCCCCAATTTCCAATTGCTCCTCCAATCAAAAACAGCGTTGTGAAGGTCAACAAAGGCAACCTACTCTGAACATCAAGGATTCGTGCGACTTCGTTCAGTAATAAAAGCGTGAAGAAAGCTAGCATGTAGGTGCCGTGAGGGGTGAAGCCTAAGATACCGATGAGGCCACCGGCATAAATAAAGCCGAAGAGCGCGCGTTTTCCCATCAGGCTTCGTTTTCGATGAGGATTACAAAAACGGTGCGCCCCTTGTTTGGATCAGCTGATGCCAATTCCACTGCCTGGTCGTGCGGCGCACGAATGACTGAGATATTACTAGGGCGTTGTTCGCGGTATTTTTGATTGATGGCGGTCATGCCGTCTCTTAAGTTCTCTACGATTTGGGAAGTATAAGCGATAAGCACATGGTGCTGGGGCAGGTCGCCCAATTTTCTTCCGCCTGTATGATGTGAATGAATCATAATACCGCCGTTGAAGGCAATAAGTGCTTCACATCCGGTCATGACTGCGGGATATTGACCGTCGTTTTCAAAAGTAGCTGCCAATTTTAAGCTGTTAGCCCAATCTGCTAACGCAGGAGTAGCGATGAATAAACCGTTCCATCCTTGCTCTTCGGCATATAATTTGAGCTCTTCTATGGCATCCTCCTTCGATGGGCAATACATAAAATTGCCTCCGCCTTCAGTGAATTGATAGACGAATTTTTCGTCTAGTGGCTGCTCTACCTTAGGGGCGAATTTTCCACGCTCTTCTTCTTGTGCAGTTGAAGAACCCATGAGACTGCTTTTAAGCTTTGAGAAAAATCCTTGTTGACGGGCCATAGCGTAGATATAAATCAAAAATAAGGTGTGGATTTCAAATAACCACTTAGCCGCGATAGAGCTATCAACAAAAAAAACCGCGCCCAACGGGCGCGGCTTAGTTTATTATTGTACAAGAGTTTATTCTGCTGCAGGAGTATCTTCCTCCTCTTGAATAGATTCAGAAGCCTCTTCGACAGGTGCTTCGGCCTCGGCAACAACTTCTTCTTCCTTGTCCCATTGACGTGGGCCAAAGATTTCCTTGACGTTTTCTTTGAAGATGACTTCTTTGTCGAGCAGGAGTTGGGCTAATTGGTC
>DMCR01000158.1 GCA_003445735.1 Cryomorphaceae bacterium | reverse complement strand
GGGGGTACAGGAATGGGTAGTAGTTCAAGCTTTACAGTAGGACTACTCCACAACCTGAACACTTACATTGAAAAAGAAGTGAGCAAGGAGGAACTGGGTTCTGGCGCATGTCGCATCGAGATTGAGCTGTTAGGCGAGCCCATAGGCAAACAAGATCAATATGCGGCGGCCTACGGAGGCTTAAATGTTATTGAGTTCAATCCGGACGGAACGGTGATCGTGAATCCAATTAATATAATTGATGAGATCAGGGACCAATTAGATCAAAATCTAAAACTTTATTATCTAGGGAACCAGCGCTCTGCGAGTGCCATTCTATCCGAACAGAAGAAAAACACATCAGTCGAGGATAAATTCAAGGCCTTGGAACATATGGTGAGCCTAGTATACAAGCTCCGGGACAGCCTAGAAGCAGGAAAATTAGATGATTTTGGCGCCTTGATGCATGAGAATTGGCTCTTAAAACAACAATTAGCTTCAGGGATTACTACTCCTCAAATCACTAAGACCTATGATGCAGGTTTAAAAGCAGGTGCACTCGGCGGTAAGTTATTGGGAGCCGGTGGCGGTGGCTTTATGTTGTTCTATGCCCCTGCAGAAGTTCATAAAACGCTGGATATTACGATGAAGAATATTGGAGCTACTCCTTTTGAATTTTTGATGGAAACTGAAGGCTCCAAACTGATACATGTGGAAAGATAATCCACATAAACGTTTGCATTCAATTACTTTCCTTACTTTTGCGCCTCAATATTTATTAATTAACTGGGTTTCGGACCCTTATAAAACAATTAATTATGGCAACAAAGATTCGTTTACAACGTGGTGGACGTAAAGCTCGTCCAATTTACTCAATCGTAGTGGCAGATGCGCGCGCTAAGCGTGACGGTCGTTTCATCGAGAAACTAGGTACGTACAACCCTAACACCAATCCGGCAACAATAGATTTAAACTTTGACTCAGCTTTATCTTGGGTCATGAAAGGTGCTCAGCCTACTGATACTGCTCGTGCAATTCTATCTTACCGTGGTGTAATGATGAAGAAGCACTTGTTGGAAGGTGTACGCAAAGGTGCTTTGACTGAAGAGCAAGCAGACGCAAAGTTTGAAGCTTGGACTAACGAAAAAGAATCCAAGATTCAAAAGAAAGTAAAATCTCTTGCTAGTGCAGATGCTAAGGCAAAGTCAAAGCGTTTGGCTGCTGAAGCTGAAGCAAACAAGGCTCGTGCAGCGGCTATTGCTGCTACAAACGCACCTGTAGAGGAAGCGCCAGCTGAAAAGGCTGAAGCTACTGCCGAAGTAGAAGAAACTACTGAAGAAGCACCAGCTGAAGAGGCTAAACCTACTGCCGAAGTAGAAGAAACTACTGAAGAAGCGCCAGCTGAAAAGGCTGAAGCTACTGCCGAAGAAAGTGCAGAGTAATTGTGCAAAAGGAGCAGTGTTTTTCACTCGGTAAAATCACGAAACTTCACGGGTACAAGGGAGGTCTTATTTTACATATAGATTCTTCTACCCCACAATACTTTAAAGATTTGGAATCAGTTCTACTGGATATTGACCAGGAACTGGTTCCATTTTTTTTGAGCCAAAAAGGAAAACTCAACGGTAAGAAATTACTCATTTACCTCGAGGACGTTAGTCCAGAAGATGCCCACAAGTATGTAGGTCGCGAGGCCTATTTACCTGAATTCCTGCTTCCCAAAGTAGAGGATAATTCGTATTATGATAAGGCAATTATTGGGTATGTCGCTTGGGATGGACCAAATGTAATAGGCGAAATAGTTAATGTCGTGGAGAATTCAAGCCAAAACCTCTTCGTAGTCGAGAAAGGTGAGCGTGAATTACTCATTCCTGCCGTCGATGCTTTTGTAAAAGGCATCGATTCCGAACAAAAAATCATTTATCTTGAATTGCCCGAAGGTCTACTTGACCTTTAAATCAAGATGAACGAAAAACCAGCTTACGACCCCAGTTCCCTACAGCTAATCTATTCGGTGCTATTAATGGCCCAATTAGTCATTACTGTAGTGGTTATTTATGTCGCACAGGATCAGTTCAATATGCGCTTTGAATGGGGCTATTGGAATCATATTGTAATACCTGCGGTTGCTGGTGTACTTGGCTCGCTTGGAAAAACCATTTGGAACAAGGGAATACTGAGGATAAGCCAAACAGAGGAGATTGAGGAAAAGTTGAAGGTGCTCACCCAAATTCATATTTTACAATGGGTAATGGTTGAATTGGCTACAATACTCCTTCTAACGTACACCTTAATGGAATCTAACTTCTTTTACTTCATTTTTGCCTTGGTCAATATCATCTATTTTTTCACCTTGCGTCCAAAGATTTTTAGTTTGACAGGAGGCATATGAATTACCTCAAACCTTTCGAAATGAAAAAATTCACCGTGGCTCACGATCAAAGTGCGATGCGTGTGAATACCGACGGATGCTTACTTGGCGCCATTGCCGGTGATGGATTCGCGTCCGACCAAGTCCAACATGTGCTTGATATCGGTACCGGTAGTGGCGTGATCGCAATGCAATTGGCCCAGCGTTTTGAAAAGGCCTATGTTGATGCGGTTGAAATCCACGGTCCTAGTGCGAGGCAAGCCACAGAAAACTTCGCTAATAGTCCATATGCCGGTAGAATGGTTTGCTATCACGAACCCATCCAAGAATTTGAACATAATCTAGTGTATGATTTAATTGTCAGTAACCCTCCCTATTTTGAGAAAGGGCCGACCAAGCTAGACGCAGGAATCGCTGCGGCAAGGCATGCGCTTACGCTTGATTTTAAAAGCTTGGTGATGAACGCCTCACGCTTATTAAAGAATAATGGTCAATTCTGGGTCATTATCCCCTCTGACCAAAGCAATCGCTTCTTAGACGAAGCTATGGACGAGGGGCTGAGCTTGAAGACTATCATACGTGTGCATCCAAAAGCCGAACGTGAAGCGAACAGGTGTATTTATGGTCTATGTAAATGCGAGATAAATGAACCCGTAAGGAAAAAGATTACAGTTTACGAGGATGATCAACATTATACTGAAGAGACAAGAGAAGTACTCGCTCCATTCTACACCTCGCTTTAGTATCCATTGTAGGAGACTGATTTCTCGGAGAATTGGACCCCGAAATCTGAACTAAGTTCCTCTAATATAGGGGCGTACCATTGAGAAGTCATAGGTAGTTGTACCCCTGTACTTTCGATTTTCCCTTCCAAAATCAGCCTCGATGCAATGGCCAATGGAAGCCCTACCGTGGAGGCCATAGCTGTTTGTGTGGCGCTCTGCCCTTCTACTCCCATGGAACTTTCGACCATGAAGCGCTCGCCATCCTTTTCCCAGCCAATTTTATGATACATCACTATCAAATCCTTGTCTGTTTCTTCTAACGTCCATACCTGGCGCAGAATGTACTCCAAGCATTGTGCTGGTGAACCAGATTCAAAAGGGAACATCTGCGATGAGAATAGTCCGGCCCAAACTAATTTGTCCATCAAATCCGAATCTTGTGGAATACCTAGATAGTACTTCAACTTTAATTCCACACGATCCTGAGGATTATATGCCAAAAAGAGGTTAGTAAACTCGCGGAACGAAAGCAAGTGGGTATTGGCGATTTGGTATGAGTCGTCGGTCATACCTAATTTTACAAAGGAGTCCCAAGCGCGAGCAAAACCGGGTCTACGCAAGGTGCCTCTATACAGGGTTTCTACATTCTCAAGCCCATATACTTTACGGTATTTTAGACTATCTCGATTCGCAATTCCTTCAAACTTACCAAACCCTTCGACATTCATGAACTCCGTTCTGCGGAAAACCATATGAGGAGGTATATACTTATACTTCCCTTCCTGAATAAACTTCACAGCCCCACCCTGACCGGCGAGAACGACATTACGAGGGTTCCAAGTAAACTTATAACGCCAAGGATTTCCCATTTCGGAAGCTGCACTCAGTAAGCCGCCAGTAAAACTTTCGAAAAGCACTACCTTTCCTCCGTCGCTGCGAATGGAGTCAAGAAGCTTCATTGCGCTCATGTGGTCAATGCCAGGATCTAGTCCACACTCGTTCAAAAAGATTAATCCTTCGCGCTGTGCGTCGCCATTTAGTTCATGCATCGCAGGCGCTGCATAACTAGCAGTTACCAAATGCGACCCAAATTTCAAGCAAATCTTGGCCACTGGTAAATGCATGTGCGCAGGGACCATAGAAATCACTAATTGGCATCCCTTAATTTCCTCAATAAGCGCCTGTTCGTCTTGAATATCCAAAGAGCCGGAAGAAGTATGCGCAATGGCTTCACCGAGGCGCTTTGCCGCTATAACTCCATCTCGATCTACTATCCGTAGTTCCCACTGATGCGTTTCTATTCTCTTCTTGAGGTAAGGAACCAATTGTTGTGTGCTCAAACCAGCACCGATGAGTAGGATTTTTTGACGCATGAAGCAGTTTATACTAAATAGTGATTGTTACGAA
>DMCR01000075.1 GCA_003445735.1 Cryomorphaceae bacterium | reverse complement strand
TGAAACCTTGCCTCAGCAAGCCAAAGATGACGGTAAAAAGACCTTCCGCTCATTGACCTTTGACCAATGGTCGTTCGATTTCTCTGAAGGATTTACGGATCTACACAAAGCCTCTTATGACCATATTTTAAATGGCGGTGGCTTCAGTGAAATAGATGCGCAAAACGCCATAGCAATGGTTCACGAAATGAGGGAATTACCGCTGTCAGAACGGGATAAAGAAGCCCACGAATTGGCCGCGTTACCACTGGCTCCGCACCCCTTTAAAAAGAATCGTTAGTATCTTATTATCAGGTATTTAGCAAGTAACCAATAGTTATCCACATTGGTTTTATTTGCGTATGCTTTGTGGTAGATTTGAATTTGACTCATTTTATGAACGGGCATGTTTTTAATCTTTGATACAGAGACGACAGGTTTTCCAAAGGATTGGAATGCACCTTTAACGGACTTTGATAATTGGCCACGGGTCGTTCAGATTGCGTGGCAAATTCATGGACCAGAAGGGGAGTTGATTGATGTTCAAGATCATATCATCTATCCAGACGGTTATGATATTCCATTTAATGCCACGAAGATTCATGGCATTTCCACGGATCGTGCCAAGGCGGAAGGGAAGCCTCTCGCCGAAGTCTTGTCCACTTTTCAGTCGGCCATGGATACTTGTGAATTCATCATAGGTCACAATGTTCGCTTTGATTTGAATGTCACTGGATGCGAGTATTTACGAACCACAGGAGAGAATCCATTTACCACTAAAAAATCCTTGGATTCTTGTACTGAGGTCACCGCCGAGCTCTGCCAAATCGCGGGTGGACGTGGCGGTCGCTACAAGCTTCCAAAACTTGAGGAGTTGCACCAGTACCTTTTTGGAGAAGGCTTTGATGAGGCGCACAATGCCGCTTTTGATGTGGAGGCCACAGCGCGCGTGTTTTTAGAACTCATTCGACTTGGCAACTTTACACCGGCCGCTCTTGGTCGTGATGAGGCCTTTGTAGCGCGCTTCAAAGAGAAAAACCCTACCACCGTCCAGGCCATAGGTCTTGCCGTTGAAGATGCAAAAGCAAAACGCGCAGAGGGATTGACCGGTGGGATAGAGGAAACCGTACCTCCTGAAGAGGATCTCGATCCGGATACTGTACATTTCGCGCATCTGCACAATCATAGTCAGTTTTCCATCTTGCAAGCGACCAGCGTAGTCGCAGATTTGGTTCGGGCGGCCGTAGACGACGGCCACGATGGTGTGGCATTGACGGACTTAGGTAATATGATGGGAGCTTTCCATTTCAACCGAGCGGTGATGGCCGTGCCAGGAAACCGAGAGGCCTATGAACACAATGAAGAGGTTAAAAAAGGAGAACTCAATGAACCTTTGAAGCCCTATCCATTCGTGGGTGTTATCGGTTGTGAGTTCTATGTTTGTGAGGACAGATTAGACCGCACCAAAAAAGACGATGGTTACCAGATCATCCTGCTAGCCAAGAATAAAAACGGGTATCACAATCTTGCCAAGCTCAGCAGTGAGGGGCAGTTGCATGGATATTATTACGTGCCGCGAATTGATAAACAAGTCCTGCTCGAGCACAAAGATGACCTTATTGTCCTCAGCGGTGGTCTCCGCGGGGAAATACCTTCGCTTTACCTGAACGTAGGGGAGCAGCAGGCTCGTGATGCCTTGCTCTGGTGGCACGAGCACTTCGGGGAAGATTTTTATCTTGAGCTCAATAGACACGGTTTGGACGAGGAAAACCACGTTAATACCCAGTTGCTCGCCTATGCCGAAGAATATAGCATTAAATACATCGCCGCGAATAACACCTTCTACTTGACACAGGAAAATGCCGAAGCCCATGATATTCTTCTTTGTGTAAAGGAGGGTGCGCAAAAGAGTACGCCTATTGGTCGGGGTCGTGGCTTCCGCTATGGTTTTCCAAACCAAGAATTCTACTTTAAGGACAAGCAGGAGATGGCGAATCTCTTCGCCGATCTGCCTGAAGCCTTGAATACCACCAAAGAGATTTTAGATAAGGTGGAGCTCTATCCCTTAGAGCGTAATGTACTCCTTCCGGCGTTTGACATTCCTGAGGAGTTTCAGGATGCACAGGATAAGGTGGATGAAGGTCAGCGCGGTGAGAATGCCTATCTGCGCCATTTGACTTACGCGGGAGCGGAGAAGAGATATGGTGAACTCACAGATGATATTAAGGAGCGTTTAGATTTTGAATTAGAAACCATTGCCCGTATTGGATATCCTGGTTATTTCTTGATTGTTCAAGACTTCTGTGAAGCAGCCAGGCAGATGGGCGTGAGCGTTGGTCCAGGTCGTGGTTCGGCAGCGGGATCGGCGGTGGCTTATGCTACGGGTATTACGAATGTGGATCCTATCAAGTACGATCTGCTATTCGAGCGTTTCTTGAATCCGGAGCGCGTATCACTCCCGGATATTGACATTGACTTTGATGATGAAGGCCGCGACAAGGTCATTCAATACGTGATTGATAAATATGGCGCTTCTCAAGTAGCACAGATCATCACTTATGGTTCAATGGCAGCCAAAAGCTCCATCCGCGATGCGGGTAGGGTTTTGGAACTGCCTTTGCCGGATACGGATCGCATCGCGAAATTGATTCCCGATATGACCAAGCTGAAGAAACTATGGGATCTCAGTGAGAAAGAGTTAAGTAAAAATTTCTCCTCGGGAGAGGCCCAACAAGTTGCTCAGCTCAAGCAAATAGCGGATGGCGATTCATTGGAAGCGACAACTATTAATCAAGCCAGAGTTCTCGAGGGGTCGTTGAGAAACACCGGTATTCATGCGTGTGGGGTGATTATTACTCCAAGTGATATACGCGAGCTCGTGCCAGTGGCGCGTGCTAAAGATAGCGAGATGTGGTGTACGCAATTTGATAACTCTGTTGTGGAAGATGCCGGACTGCTTAAAATGGATTTCTTGGGACTCCGTACGTTGACCATTATCAAGGAAGCATGTAGCTTGATTAAGCAACGTCAAGGGGTAGATTTGGACCCAGATAGTTTCCCTCTAGACGATGCCAAAACCTATGAGCTTTTCCAGCGTGGCGAAACTGTCGGAATCTTCCAGTACGAAAGTGCTGGAATGCAGAAGTATCTGAAGGAGCTCAAGCCAACGGAGTTTGCAGATTTGATTGCCATGAACGCCCTGTATCGCCCAGGTCCGCTGGAATATATTCCTGAATTCATCGACCGTAAACACGGCCGTAAAGAGATTACATACGATTTAGATGCCATGGAGGGCAAGCTTAAAGAAACATATGGAATTACGGTATATCAGGAGCAAGTAATGCTTTTATCGCAAGAATTGGCCGGATTTACTAAGGGCCAGGCGGATATGTTGCGTAAAGGGATGGGTAAGAAACAGAAGCACATCATTGATAAGCTCAAGCCTATATTCCTAGGGGGTGGGGAAGAGCGCGGGCATCAACGCGATGTACTTGAGAAAGTTTGGAAGGATTGGGAATCTTTTGCGTCATATGCATTTAACAAATCGCACTCTACATGTTACGCATGGGTGGCCTATCAGACGGCTTACCTAAAAGCACATTATCCAGCTGAATTCATGGCTTCAGTGCTCTCTAACAACATGTCCGATCTCAAGACGGTGACCTTCTTTATGGAAGAATGCCGTCGTATCGGTGTATCTGTTTTGGGGCCTTCGGTGAATGAAAGTTTGTTGCGCTTTAGCGTGAATAATGCGGGCGCCGTTCGTTTCGGAATGGGCGGT
>DMCR01000007.1 GCA_003445735.1 Cryomorphaceae bacterium | reverse complement strand
GTTATTATCCGTGCCGCCCACAAATCCGTTATCAAAATTTTCTAGGTATGGAGCAACTGCCGTACCACAAGCCGTAGCCGCGGCAAATGCGCCTTCCCAATCACTCACATCTGAGGCACCGCAGGAGTCGCGGACCCAAAAATCGTAATAAGTTGAAGGCGCTAATCCAGTTACCGTAAATGGATTACTCGTTGCATTTACAATAGTACCCGTACCTGGCGTAAACCCAGGTGCGCCGTATTCAATTTGCCAATTGCTGGCGCCACCTGTAGTCCAACTCAATGTAATTGAGGTAGTTGTACTTGCAGTAGTTGAAATAGCCGTTGGTTTCAAACAGGTTGGCGCATTATCTATTTCAATATCGTCTATGGCCCAATCTGCCTGGGTTGACGTGAATCCAAAGGCGCTCGATCGAGAACCTGTAAAGCGTACTTTGATGGTATCACCAGCATAAGTACTCAAATCTACCACCGCTTCTTGCCATGGATCACCGGGACCCGTCTGGAGCGTATTGTTTGAGCTATTTATGGTCAATTCCGAGGACCAAGTAGAACCATCGTAAATCTCTACTTCCAATTCATCTATATTTCCGCCAGCAGCATGCCACCAAAACGTTAGCTCGGGGGTGCTCAGAGTATCCAAATCAATTTCCATGGTTTCCATATCCGATTCAGTATCTCCACCACCCCAACTAAATGAACTTTCGATATACCCGTACTTTCCTGAACCAGTAGTATGATCTGCTGAAGGACCTGTATTATTTGTAGGGGTTGCGCCCGTACCCGTTCGCCAGAAGTAGGTCGTAGATGTACTAATCGTGTAACAACCGTCAAAATCACCTGTAGTGGCATCGAAGCCAGCACCTTCAAAGTCTTCATTCCAAGGCGCTGTTTCCATACCACAAAGCGTAGTCACAGTAATAGGCCCTACCCAGTCCGAAACATTACCCGTTCCACAAGAATCTTTAACGTATATATTATATGTGGTGTTCGGCGATAAACCATTCAAAGAATATGGATTGGAGCTTACAGCCACGATAGAACCCGCGGCATATTTCACCAACCAATTAGTTGCCCCACCAGTCGTCCAATCCAATTGAACACTATTGTTCGTCACATTTGAAGCCGCAAAATTAGTAGGCTTTGGACAGGTCGGGGCCTCGTGAATATCCACATCATCCACGCTAATATCAACCTGATTGTTAAATCCTTGATAACGGTATGCAGTGAATTTCAATTGAATGGTGTCGTTTGCATAGCTACTAATATCCACGATAGCCTCTTCCCATGAAGCCGAAGAATTGCTTTGCTGTGCACCTGTAATAGTATGTACTAGGGTCCAATTCCCTCCTGTGCTCCGCACATATACCTCCAACTTGTTGATCAAGGATCCGTACATATGATACCAGAAAGATAGTTCTGGGGTAGTCAATGGAGTCACATCCACCAATGGGGATGTAATAGAGTTCTTCAACGTCGAACCACCACCAAATCCTGTGCTGGCCTCCGTAAATATATAACCTCCATTACCTGAGGTATGGTCCCCACTTGGTCCCGTATTATTACTATGATTGGTCGGAGGACCGGCCTTCCAGAAATATTCTATCGTATCACTACGCTGCCAACAGCCATCGACCTGACCTGGTGTTTGATTCGCACCTGTCACCCAAGAGGTACTATCAAAATTCTCTGTATATGGCGCTGTAAACGGTGCACACAATGTGTTGAACGTAATAGGACCGATCCAAGTCGACGCACCCAAGGCACCACAGGTATCACGAACATAAGCGTCGTAACTCGTACCCGCCGTTAACCCAGTAATAGTATGTGTGGTAGAGGTAATATTCGTCAAGCCGCTACCGCTTGGACTAAACCCAACAGAGCCATAAACAATGTTCCAAGTTGTTGAGCCGCCAGTCAACCAAGTGAAGGTCGCCGACGTCGCGGTCACACCTGATAGTGCAAACTGCGTAGGATCTGGACACAACGGTTGATCATTAACCACAACCTCATCGACTGCGATATCACCTTGTGCACCATTTCCTTTCGTAGCAGACCAGCGCAATACAATAGTGTCTCCGGCAAATCCTGCTAAATCAACTTCCTCGTAATACCACTGATTTCCTTGATTACCTGATTTGGTGAAATAGGTATCCCAAGTCTGTGTGCTATCTACCCAAACCTGTAATTTCAAAGTATTCACATAAAATCCTCTCATGTGGTAATTGAAGGTCACTTGAGGCTTCAGCAAACCGCTTAAATCCAATAATGGCGATTCAATAAATGCTTCTTGATTCGGTGCCCCACTCGAAGCTTCGGCATAGATATAGTTACCTGTTCCGCTAACATCGTTAAATGGACCTGTACCTGGGGTCGTAGTCGTTCCCGAGCGTACCCCCCAACTTAATGGTGAAGCAGGTAGCGTATCCTTCTCCGGGGTACGCACCCAACAAGCTGCCAAAGCATCACCTGCGTTGTAGACTCCCGATCCAGGTGTCCAATTCGTCGAATCAAAATCTTCCGACCATGGCGCACTAAGAGCAATACAATGAGTAGTTCCTAATATAGGGCCAATCCAACCTGATTTATCGCTTGGACCACAAACCTCACGAACCCAGAATTTATAGGTTGTTCCAGCCGAGAGCCCTGTAACCGTAGCTGGATTCGAGGTAGAATTTATCGAAGTGTTTCCAGTGGAACCCAAACTCGCCGAAGAGTTACCATATTGAATATCCCAAGATGTTGCGTTAACAGCCTGCCATGATAAGGTCATCGAAGATGTCGTTCTAGCAGACACTGATAGCATGGACGGATCCGGACAGGTCGGGGCCTCCTTAAACCCAAAATCGTCGATAGCGATATCCGCTTGATTGTTATTTCCAAAACCTCTTGAAGCCGAAAAGCGCACCAAGACAGTATCATCAACAAATTGTGCCAATGTATAAGTCTGTAATAGGAAGGTATCTGCAGAAGAAGCCTGTTGCGGACCATTAATACTACCCACATTCACCCAACCAAAGGATTGAGACCATACTTCTGTTTTTAATTCATTTACTTGGGCACCAGCCATATGATACCAGAAATTTAGTTCAGGTGTCGTTAGTGCGCTTAAATCGAGGAGCGGTGAAGTGATGGTGGCAACACTCTGGTTGGCGGCACCACTGGCTTCTGCGTATATGTAATTTCCACCCCCAGTTCTATCATCATTTGGTCCTGTTCCTGGGGTTGCGGTACTATCCGTACCTGTACCAAAGGCATAACCCTGACCCCCATCTGGACTATTTGGATTCCGCTGCCAACAGCTACCAATAGTACTTCCGTCGTTATCAAAGCCTAACCCTTCAGACCAACCGGTCCCGTCGAAATCTTCAGTATAACTTGTCGTGAATGTGACAGGAGCACAAAGAGTACTATCAACTACTGGAGACGACCAGATACTCACATCGCCCAGACCACATGAATCTCTAACGTAAAACTCGTACGTTGAAGAAGCCGAAAGACCTGATAATACAAAAGGATTACTAGAAACTGCCAATCTTGTTCCACTCCCTGGTGTGAAACCCGGTGTTCCATATTCCACCTCCCAGTTCGCTGCACCACCACCGGTCCAGCTCAATCTAGCCTTATTACTCATGGTCCAGTCCACGGCTAAGTTGGTCGGCTGGTAACAAGTCGGCGCGGGATAGGTATTGATTGTGATCTTCCATGAACTGTCTGCAATACTTGCCGTGGTAGTGCCACAGGCGGTTGTAAATTGCTGACGGAACGCATGTAATTTAAACACAAGGAAGGTATCCGTTACTGCACCATTGAAGTCGTTGATCGTTCGGGTAATGGTTTCAGAAGCACCATTCGTCCCAATGGTTCCATAATCTAATGCCGCTTCCTTAGAACTCTCACTTGATAATTCGAGGTATACCCCAATGTCGTCTGGGGCAGAACCGCCAAAACCACCGGTAGTGTTCATGGTGTACTCCACATCCACAGAAGAAATCCAATGACCTGATGGTATGGCTATACCCAAGGTATCGGCACAAGAGGATTGGGAGTTAATGTTTACGGGGGCTACCTGCTGAACTCCTAAATCGCCGTATACATAACGGGTAGAGTCAGTGGTAATCTGTGCGTTGAGCGCGCTGAAGGAACCAAAGGCCACCAACATCGCTAAAGTCTTAGTGCGCATGAGCAATATGGAATAAGTAACTAAAATACACCTTCGGTGTAAATTAGAGCCCTCGTTTACTCAAAGGTTTAGTCGTTGAATCAATTAAAACGTAAAAATAGCGGAGTTACGTTCGAAATTCCGCCTAATGAATACTGAATTAAAGGCAATTATATCTTCGTTTGAAAAACGCTCTCAACGTGGTTCTTGTAATCCGCAATACTATCTTTCATATCCTTGCGCAAAAGGAAGATTCCGAGAAGGTTTGGCAGTGTCATTAACGCAATGGCAATACCTGCAAAAGTCCAGACAATGGTTGTGTCGATGATTGCCGCAAGGAAGAAACCGATGACGTATATAATGCGGTAGTAATTCACATACTTCACGCCAAAGAGGTAGGTCACGCTTCTACCGCCGTAGTAACTCCAGGAAATGGCAGTTGAGAACGCGAACAATAGTAGTCCAATAGCCACAATGTATTGACCATAATCGCCAAATAAACCTTTATTAAAAGCAATGGCCGTGAGAGGCGCACTGTGTACAAGAGATTTTCCTGAGAAGGTCATTCCTTTTGGATCTTCAAGACGTCCATCTTTAATTTCTAAGGAACCTGAATAAAGCTGATCTCCCTTATGAATCAATACCTCTTCTGCTATCGAACGTGCGTGCAAAACAGTCGCATCGCTCTTAATAATCCCCTCCTCAACCAATAGTGTCCCAGTGAATTCAGAAATTGGCACTACATCCAAGCCTATTTCAGATCCATTGAAGTATTCATACAATGCTGTTCCATGAACATCGCGATTGACCTCACCTACCATGATCATCATATCGGAAAAACTGAAGTCATTTTGATGCTTTTCATTCCAAACACCTGAGCTTAAAAGCGTTAGGCCGGTAATGGAACAAATGATAATCGTGTCGATAAAGGGCTCAAGGATGGCCACCATACCTTCACTCACAGGATGCTCCGCTTTCGCGGCTGCGTGTGCAATAGGAGCAGAACCCTGGCCTGCTTCATTCGAAAATAAGCCTCTGTTTACACCTCGATTAAATGCATAAGCAATACTGGCTCCAAGGAATCCTCCCGCAGCAGAAGAGCCAGTGAATACATCGGCAAAAATGCTAATAAACGAAGGGATGATATTCTCATAATTCATCACAATTACCGATAATGCTCCAATCACATAGATGATCGCCATCAAAGGCCCCAGCTTTTCTGTTACCGCCGCAATACGCTTGATACCACCAAGAATAATCAAA
>DMCR01000065.1:3986-5461 GCA_003445735.1 Cryomorphaceae bacterium | reverse complement strand
GCACTAACCTTATCCCCAGCTTCAGTGATGAACTGCAAAACATTTGAGGCAGGTAGTTCAGTGCTTGATGTTGCCCCACTCCGTAGATCTGTCTGGGTTGAATTGCTGTGGTCGATGGCAATTACCACAGGCGATCCAGCCAAGGTTTTAGGCGGATCATTTCGCAGGGTAGTCATCATATCGGCAATCTCTTGGGCACCAGTACGGCCTTTCTTGGTGATCGAAATTAAACGCTCTTGGTATTGGCCGAACTCGCGGTGGATAGCTTCTAGCTGTTGCAAAACTGTACGGCCTTGCGCCTTGGCATTAGCGGCCATTTCCGCAATCATTACTGTAGAAGCCACGGCATCTTTATCACGAACCGCATCCCCGATGAGGTAGCCGTAGCTCTCTTCACCGCCCACTAGGAATTTTTCCTCAGGCTTGCGATTAATGATATCGGCGATCCATTTGAATCCAGTCAAACAGCGGTAACAAGGAATGCTGTAGGCCGCCGAGATATCGGCGATAAGATCAGTAGTCACTATTGTGGCAGCTGTAAAGCCGTTTGACGGTAGGGTGCCATTTTCCTTGTATGCATTAAGTATATAGTGCACGAGGAGTGCCGCGGTATCGTTTCCATTGAGCAGTTGCATTTTGCCCGTTCCATCGTTGGCAGCAATTCCCACGCGATCAGTATCAGGATCACAGCCGATCACTAGATCTGCACCGTTAGCTTCCGCTTGTGCAACGGCCATGGCGAGGGCATCACTTTCTTCCGGGTTCGGGCTTGCGACGGTAGGAAAATTACCGTTTGGAGTGCTTTGCGCTTCGACAAGTTGTACGTTGGTGAAGCCTGCTTTAGCTAAGGCTGGAGGAACGCTGATGATCGAGGTGCCGTGCAATGCGGTAAAAACGATATTTAGATCAGTTTTGCCGGCGTTGCTTAAAGACAATCCTGCAATCATGTCTGTGTATTTCTCGTCGAGATCTCTGCCTACGGTTTCTATAAGCGCTTCATTGGCGTCCCAACGAATATCTTTAAAACGCGTGGCACGTACCTCTTCAATAACGCCTTTGTCGTGTGGAGGAATTAATTGACCCCCGTCGTTCCAGTATACCTTGTACCCATTGTATTCCTTTGGGTTGTGTGAGGCGGTTAAAACGATGCCGAAATCGCAGCCAAGCTCGCGTACGCTGAAGCTGAGCTCAGGCGTAGGGCGCAAATCCTCGAAAAGGTAGGTGTGTATACCATTAGCACTGAGGACTTCTGCCACTTTGCAGGCAAAGGCCTTAGAGTTGTTGCGGCTGTCGAAAGCAATGGCTGCTTTGAGGTCTTTACGGCCAATCGATTGCTGGGCATAAACGGCTAAACCTTGTGTGGCTAGACCGAGCGTGTAGGGGTTGATTCTATTGGTTCCCACGCCCATGATGCCGCGCATGCCTCCAGTGCCAAAGTCTAGGTCTTTATAGAAGGGCTCAACCAAGATATCCCC
>DMCR01000065.1:0-3679 GCA_003445735.1 Cryomorphaceae bacterium | reverse complement strand
GGGCTCAACCAAGATATCCCCGCCTGTATCTAGCATAGATTGTGCAGCAGCACGAGTTTCACTATCAAATAAATCTGAGGTCCACAACTTGGCATTTTCGGTAGCAATGGATAAAACGTCCGCGCTCATTTAGCTAAAGGGTTTTTTGTGAATCCCAAAAATACAAAAAGGGGGCCGGGGCCCCCTAAACATTGTTACGACAATGTATAATTTATTTCACAGACTTATTCATTGCCGAGCATCTCGTAGGAGCGTGTAATGAAGGCAGTAAGCTCTTCACCGTGCAGCAAGTTTTGCTGAAGCTTAGCGAGATCTAAGGCTTGGTTAACGGCTGTTGAGCGAGCTCCATCATCTTCGGTATCGAGAATCTTCGAGGCTAGACTATGATTAGCGTTCACCACGAGGTCGTACATCTCTGGGAAATCGCTCATGCCCATCATACCGCCGCCACCAGTCATTTGCATTTCCTTCATGCGGCGCATGAATTCAGGAACGGTAATAATTAGAGGTGCCTCAGTAGAGTCCATGTCCTCGAGTTTCAGGGTGAACTTCTCTTTTGGAACGATAGCTTCTAATCTGTTCTTGAGCTCTTCTTTTTGCTTGTCGCTGAGCTTGGCCACACGAGTTTCCTCTTTTCTGATGAGGTTGTCAATCAAATCGCTATCTACACGTTTGAAAGTGGTGTTTTCGTGCTCTTGTTCCAATTTCTGCAGCAAGTGGCTGGTCAACGGAGAATCTAGTAGAAGTACGCTGTAGCCTTTGGCTTTCGCAGCTTGGATGTAGCTGTGCTGTCCGTCCTTGTGCGAAGCGTAGAGTATAACGGTCTTTTTGTCCTTATCCGTTTGATTTTTTTTGATTTTTTTGAGGTAGGCTTCGAAGGTGTGGAGTGCACCGTCGGTATCTTCATAAAGGGCAAACTTTTTCGCCTTATCGAAGAATTTCTCCTCGGTGAGCATACCGTATTCGATGATAATCTTCATGTCGTTCCACTTGGCCTCGAAATCTTTGCGGTCTTTGCGGAACATCTCGTCCAATTTATCCGCGACCTTTTTAGTAATGTGAGAAGAGATCTTCTTCACATTACCGTCGGCCTGGAGGTAGGAGCGGCTCACGTTGAGCGGGATATCCGGAGAATCGATGACCCCGTGGAGGAGCGTCAAGAAATCGGGCACAATACCTTCTACACTATCCGTAACGAACACCTGCTTCTGGAACAACTGAATTTTGTTGCGCTGAGGCTCCACGTTCGGCTTGATTTTCGGGAAGTAGAGTACACCGGTCAAGTTGAACGGATAATCTACGTTCAGGTGAATGTTGAATAGCGGCTCGTCGAAGCTCATTGGGTAGAGCTCGCGGTAGAACTCTTTGTAATCTTCTGCCGTTAATTCACTCGGAGTACGTACCCATGCCGGGTTCGGGTTGTTGATGATGTTGGCCACCTTGCGGGTTTCCCACTTGGCCTCTTCACCTTCTTTGGCAGCGTTGTAGCTCTCGTCTTTTTCGCCGAATTGGATCGCAATAGGCATAAACTTCGCATACTTGCTCAGCAGCTCATTGATTTTACTTTCCTCCAAGAAGTCTTCGCTGTCCTTAGCGATGTGGAGCTTGATCTCTGTTCCGCGATCTTCTTTCTCAATGGTGTTGAGTTCGAATTCCGGGTTTCCTTTACAGATCCACTGCACGGCAGCGGCATCTTTGTGGGATTTGGTCAAAATTTCCACCTTCTTCGCCACCATGAAGGCGGAGTAGAACCCTAGACCGAAATGCCCAATCAGGTCGGCGCCGTCCATTTTGCCCTCGTATTCTTTCACGAATTCTTCTGCACCAGAGAACGCCACCTGGTTGATGTATTTGTCAATCTCTTCAGCGGTCATCCCGATGCCTCGGTCGATGATGCTCAAGGTCTTGGCCTTTTTGTCGAGTTTGATATGAATGGTCAAATCGCCCAATTTGCCTTTGGTCTCACCAAGATTGGTCAAGGTCTTCAGCTTTTGTGTCGCATCCACAGCATTTGAAACGAGTTCTCGTAGGAAGATTTCGTGGTCGCTGTACAAGAACTTCTTGATGATGGGGAAGATGTTCTGTGCGGTTACATTGATTGATCCTTTAGACATTGTATTTGATATTTTGGTTTCTCCTTATTGTTCAACTCTTATGCCATGCTCTTTTTTAACCAATTAATGTGACAAGGTGTCAACCAAGAGTGTCAATTTTGCCTTATCTTAATAAGCACAACCCAATCATCATCACATGTATACAGCTAAAATTTCCGGAACGGGACATTATGTGCCTGAACGAATTATAACTAATGATTACCTGAGCACCCTGATGGACACCAATGATGAGTGGATCACCGAGAGAACCGGAATCAGAGAACGCCGTTGGGTAGAGGAAGGAGATGGCAATACAGCTGCCACGATGGGTATCAAAGCCGCTAAAAAGGCCATTGAAGTGGCTGGGTTGGAGCCCAATGATATCGACCACATCGTTTTCGCTACCATTTCGCCGGATTATTATTTCCCTGGTTGTGGGGTCCAAGTACAAGAGGCCCTCGGCATCCACACCGCAGGGGCGACGGATGTGCGCAATGCCTGTTCAGGGTTTATCTATGCAATGAGCGTGGGTAACGCCTTTGTTCAAACCGGCATGTACGAGCATGTGTTGGTCGTGGCTTCGGAGCTTCAAAGCCCCTTCTTGGATAAAACCACGCGCGGTAGAGGGGTAAGTGTCATTTTTGGCGATGGTGCCGGCGCCGTAGTCCTCTCTCGAGCATCAGAAGGCGAGAGCGGCATCAAGAGTTGCCACATGCACAGTGAGGGTAAGAATAAAGAGGAACTCACAATGAAGGGCTTTGGAACCCAACATTGGATAGGCGAGTTGCTTGAGAATGGAGTAGATCCCGATATTCATTACCCGCAGATGAACGGGAACTTTGTCTTTAAGAATGCGGTGGTGCGCTTCGGTGAAGTGATCGGCGAGGCCTTGGCGAAGAATGGATTGACACCGGATAAAATCGATTGTTTGATCCCTCATCAGGCCAACCTGCGCATTGCCCAGTTCATTCAAAAACGTATGGGCCTTCGCGACGACCAAGTATTCAATAACATTCAGAAATACGGCAACACAACAGGGGCCTCGATAGCCATCGCCCTTTCCGAGGCGGTGGATGTAGGTGCTGTGAAGAAAGGGGATACCGTTTGTCTAGCGGCCTTTGGGGCAGGCTTTACATGGGGTTCTGTCTTGATGGAGCTTTAAGCAACGAGTATTCAAACAAAAAAGGCGGCCCAGTAGGGCCGTCTTTTTTATGCTTTGAGAATTTTTAGCCTTCCCATTTACGCACGGTCGTACTCACACCGAAGCAGCCAACGTCGTTACTCATGTTAGAATACAAAATGACTGGTTCTGCGAAGGGGTTGCCTTGGGCATTATCTAAGGCCTGGTAGCTTTGGTAAAATTTATACATTTCGTCACTGAGTGTTTTGACGGTAATGCGGTATTCAACTAAGAAGAGGTAGTCAAAGGAATTGACCCCAGTGGCAAAACGAATTTTGAGGTTGCGGTCGACGCCCTCTTCGGAAAGGAGGAAACCGCCTTCGTTTATGGGCTGAGCTCTTTGGTTATTGGTCTCAAGCCACAACGGGTAATACTCGGAGGTATCCTGTCCACTGAGCCCGTTGCG
>DMCR01000100.1 GCA_003445735.1 Cryomorphaceae bacterium | reverse complement strand
GTATGTACTTCCATGAAGGAACAGATGTAAGCATCGCCTTCGATTCTATCACAGGATTTAACATTAAAGCAGGTGCCTTCCAAGATTCTGTATCCGTATTCAACCAACGCGGCGAGATTTTTAACAATACTATGGGTATGCTTGAGATAAAGTTCCGCGATGCCATGACCTTGGGCGACACTGCTGCGCAAGAGCAAATTCGTGCAGAAGCCATGAATCTGATCTCCAGCCAATCCAAATCTGTGGTGAAGTTTGCGAAGAACAACAACTTACTTGGAGCAGCCATCATCCTAAGCCAAGCAACCTCAGACATCACTTACGAGGATTTCATCCAAACACGAGATCAAATATCACAAGAATATCATGCTTGTCCAGATTACGAAAAACTAAAAGCTAAAATCGAAGAACTAGAGCGTTCCCAAGTAGGCGCCAACTTCCAAGACTTCACTCAAGCCACTCCAGAAGGTGAGTTATTGAGCATCTTGAGCGTAGAAGGAACCTATGTATTGGTAGATTTCTGGGCTTCATGGTGTGGCCCTTGTCGGGCCGCTAACCCAGCACTAGTAGCAGCTTATAACGTATACCACAACAAAGGATTCAATATTGTTGGTATTAGCTTGGACCAGGATGCTGAGAAGTGGAAAGCAGGTATCGAAGCCGATGGATTGCCTTGGCCACAAGTAAGCGACTTGAACTTCTGGAAGAATGAAATAGCCGTGTACTATGGCATTCAGTACATTCCACAAAACATCTTGTTGGACGATAATGGTGTGATCGTTGGAAAGAACCTATCGCCAGAAGAGTTGAACAACTTCTTGATTAACAACCTTTAAATCAAGCCTTGACGACGGCGGAGTACCCACTCTAATGCGGCAAGCAACAATGTAAGTCCCCAGTACCACCATGTGTAGTGCTGGGGATTTTTTATGGTCAATTCCATCGTCTGACGCTCCAATTCCCAAGCTTCATAGGCAGAGGTGTTGGTATCGCTTGCCACCCATTGTGCCTGTTGCTTCCACTCATTTATGAGTCTTTGATTGTACGGGCGGATGGCTTCAATATCTCCCTCGCCAACCTCTACGCGCTCAGTAGCGACAAAACCCTCCTGATCACTATTCATTTGAATTCGAATTTCGAAGGTGCCTACAGAGTTAAATTGGGTGGCAAAAGCATAGATTCCAGATTCACTTTCTTCAACCAATGGCGCATCGATGAGCTCTTCTCCCTTCCATATCTCTACCCTACTGTTGGCTTTTTGGGGTAGGCCATCTGACCCAATTAGTGCTAGCGTCCAAGCTGATTTTTGACTTTTTAGCGGGCTCAGATTTCCGCTAAAGGAGATGCGAGGCGGTGAAGTACGTGCAATGAATTGGTCTAAATAATCCTCAAAAACAGCAATGACCTTCTCGTCCTCTAGCGCCGAACGGTACCAATGCACCCTAGATAGATCCAGCGTGCGCTCCTGGGAGGTCCAAAGTTTCACTGAGCTGGGCAGAGACGACTTTCCTGGTCTATACACCTGAGCAAAATCAAAGGCAGTGGGTAAACCCCCACACAACTTCAATACTTCTTTATCCTCGAGACCTAAGTCCTTACCAATGGCAATTATGTTCGAAACATTGCTTTCACGAACAATACCGTAGCGACGTTTTTTCGCCCAACGACGCACCATCATTTCATGCGGATGTGCAGCATCGCTCAGTAACCCCACTTTCCGGTACTCCTTCTCCACCTGAACCGATACTGCAATCTGATCCGTTTGATTGCCTGTGGTTCCCACAGCTTTTACCGCATAAGTGCCCAATTCCTCTGGTGCCCTCAATATACCTTCTACTCCATGTATTTGCTGACCATTCCAATGAACAGTGAGATCAACTTCTCCACGAGATAATTGAACCCTAAAAGGAAAATTAGAACCGGCCACAACACGTTGCGGTACGGAAATGCCTTGAAGTAATGACGGTTCATCGAGCGGGTTTGCCGGCATATTGTAGATCCCTATCGGAGAGGCAAACGAGGAATTCAAAGATTCTATATGACCGTCTCCCACATAAATCCACGGCTGTTCTGCAGGAATAGCATCGGGAGAATATGGAACCGTTATACACTGTAAACTCTGCCCATGATGTGTGTTGTTAATCTCCTTTGCAATACCCATGGCATCGCCCTGCACTGAACGTGAGGTATCTGCTAAAATCCAAAGTACCCGAGGTCGATTCACCTCCTGCTTTATCACAAGCGCTGGAGATAGAATGGCATAGACCAGCAACGCCATCCAACCAAAACGAAGAAAAGCCAGAACCCCGACGGATTCTGACTTTTTACTTGATGTATAATATAAGACGAACGCTGCTGTAGCGCCTACCAATAAGGCTATACCAGCTGCGCCTAAACTCGTCATCAGGTCAACATTCCACCACAAACGTTCATAACTTGACCGGTAATGTAACCGCTCATATCAGAAGCTAGGAACAAGCAAGCATTAGCCACATCTTCTGGGCTACCGCCGCGTTTCAATGGAATACCGTCGCGCCATTGTTGAACAGTCTTTTCATCCAACACAGCTGTCATCTCAGTTTCGATAAATCCAGGTGCAATGGCATTACAACGAATGTTGCGTGAACCTAATTCCAATGCCACGGACTTCGTAAAGCCAATGATACCAGCTTTAGAGGCTGCATAGTTGGCCTGTCCAGCATTACCCTTCACACCCACTACAGAGCTGATATTCACTATAGAACCCGAACGTTGTTTCAAAAACGAACGCTGAACCGCTTTGGTCATATTAAATACAGAGTTCAAATTCACCTCAATGACACGAGTGAAATCTTCCTCAGTCATACGCATCAGCAGCATGTCCTTAGTGATTCCTGCATTATTTACAACTATATCAACGCTGCCGAAGTAATCTAAGACCTGCGCAACTAACGCCTCTGCATCTTCCATCTTAGAAGCATCAGAACGGTACCCTTTAATAGTAGTGCCGTATTGTTTTAATTCTTCTTCAAGAGCCTTTCCCTTTTCAACAGAACTTAAATAGGTGAAGGCAACATTTGC
>DMCR01000077.1:5084-5310 GCA_003445735.1 Cryomorphaceae bacterium | reverse complement strand
TTTAGGGTTAAAGAAATTGAACGTCCGGTCAAAGATTGCCGGTCCCGTCGCTGAGCCACCTGTTGAACTGTGGTTTACGTAACGGTATTGTGCATCTGCGTAGACCAAAAGGTTATTGCTAGTCACAGCGTATTTCGCGTAGATGTTCGCATCGTCTTTAATGGCATCACCCGTATAGTAATCCCCGTCAAGGGTACTTACGTTTGGATTGTTTGCCCAAATCACA
>DMCR01000077.1:0-4757 GCA_003445735.1 Cryomorphaceae bacterium | reverse complement strand
TGGATTGTTTGCCCAAATCACACGACCAAAGTGCGCGCCCTCATAGCGGTGCACCCCACCGCCAAGCTGTACACGCTGGCCAGAGTTTTCGTAGGTCCACGAATAAGTTGCTCCATAGAAATCGTTGTCCAACCACTTGCGTGAAACTACATCACCAAAAACCACAGTATCCATTGCCGAAACGTAATTAGCGATCCCAAAATCAGCAAAAGCGAAGGCTTGGTTGTACTCTTCGTAATAACCGGCGCCTGCAGTGTGATGCAATGCCGCCGCAAAAGTGCCTCCAAAGAGGTTGGAATAACGGTAGTGTAACTGTGTATGCTCCTGGCTGTAATTATCTACTTGGTCGTCATAGGTTCCGATTACACTCCAAGTGTCGTCATATAATGCCCCTGCAGCGTTAAACTGAGGAAAGGCATCTGGACCATACATACTGATAGAATCGACCCCATACCAAGCTTGGTAGGTACGTTCGCCACCGCCAAAGTGTACGGCCTCAACGTAATGACCGCCACCGGCAAAGCCAGCGCTAACATAGTACGATTGTAGGTCTGAAGATGCTCGCTCCACATATCCGTCTGAAGTGATAGAAGAAATACGCGTATTCATCCAAAAACCGCTTGCAGTCTTTCCTGTGCTTGCTTCTAGGGTAGCACGTTGTGTGCCGTAAGATCCCGCACCCAAAGTAATACGACCACCTTTTTCACCAGCACCCAAGGTGCTTAAACCAAGGCTTGCTCCAAAAGCACCAGAACCGTTGGTAGAAGTTCCGACACCTTTTTGCAATTGAATGGCGTTTGTGGAAGACATAAGGTCTGGTGTATTCACCCAAAACACGCCATGGCTCTCCGCGTCATTCATTGGAATGCCGTTAACCGTTACGTTGATGCGCGTGATGTCCGAACCACGAACACGCATGTTGGTGTATCCAATACCGTTTCCAGCATCAGAGAAACTAACTACGCCCGCGACATCTTGTAAAACATAAGGAAGGTCGCGACCGGTGTTCAACGCTTCAACATCCTTTTCAGTTAAGTTAATCTGTGCGATTGGGTCGTCCTTTTGCGCCCAAGTACCCAGTACATTCACCTCATTAAGTTCCACATTTGGAAGAAGGAGAATGTCGATTTCAACCGAATCGGCTTTTTCTTGTGCAGTGGCAAATAGCGAGAAGGCTACAGCTGCTGCGGTACACATGAATTTATTCATGAATTTGGTTTTTAAACCACGTCAAGGGGCAACAACGTGTATTATACATATTATTGCTTATTCCTTGGCAGCATTACCTGCCCAGGTTCTATGGGTATGTTCTCAGCCCGTAGGTCGAAATACTTTCTGGGCACCCCTTTGAGACAATGCGAAGGTATAACACAAAAGCCCTACCTTGTAGTTCATGAAAAAGTTTATTCGAATTACTGGAATTTTAGGTGCGGGGGCTTTGTTATTGAGTGTGATTTTTAAAATCAACCACCTCATGGGGGCGCCTGAACTGCTGTTGATTGGAACAGTGAGCACCGGAGTATTCATAATCGGTTCAGTAGTTCAGAAGCTGTCGAAGGAATAATTGGCCTCAGTTACTTGCCTTGTAAGCGCTCGATGATGCCCACCTGGCGTAACCTGATCTCATCACCGACCATCGGTTGGTAACCAACGTTGAATCCGTTGTACTTGTAGATTTTGGCTAATTTTACTTGCTCGCGCTGGCTAATCTCGTGCAAGGTCTCCCCTGTACGCACGATTGTGGTTTTTGTCGCACCGCGGCCTTTCTTTTCATCGATGTAGATTCTATCACCCGGCTTTAGCTGGGTTTCCCAGCTCATGTCGTTGAATTGCAGCAATGCCGTCACGGGCAGGTTCAAAGAATCTGCTACGTACTCGATGCGTTCCTCAGCTCGCAATACCACAAAAGGCACTCTAGAGCCTGCTTCCATCATGCGACGTACAATGAATCGCTGGCGGGCGTTCTTCACTGGACGGCCTTTGGCATCCACCACAGGACCCATTTTCTGCTCGGGCTCGTCTGAAGCCAAATCTCCGCCGGTCGGGAAATCCCCTTGGCGGTCGTATTTGTACAACATCTCGTCTTCGATGATCTTGATTAATCGGTCCGCATAATCCGGCGCTGTTGCATAACCCGCCTTTTTTAAGCCCTTAGCCCATCCTATATAATCCCTTGGATCTAAGTCGAACAGAAAATCATAGCGGCTCCCTCGCACTAAAAAGTCCGTATGGTCCTCAAAGCTGTGGCGCACATTTTCGTATTTGCGAAAACACTCCCCTTTCTCATCATCGTCGTGGTAGACACGTTCGCCGGTCCAAGAACTGTGACATTTGATCCCAAAATGATTGTTTGATTTTCTGGCCAATTCACTTTTGCCGTTCCCACTCTCCAAAATCCCTTGCGCCAAAGTAATAGAGGCCGGAACACCGGATCTATTCATTTCATCTACAGCGATTTGCGCATATTCTTGGATGTATTGAGCACGGGTACCCGTTTGTGCAAAGACGTCGGTACCCAATAAAAATACCAACATCAGCAGCAGGAAGGTGGTTTTTTTCATTTTCTGTAGACTCATATTTCAAATTTGAAGAAACGCTTTTGACTTTCCCTCCATCGTAGCCTGAAGTTATCAAAAACAATTGGTCTAACTCCCACAAAATCAAAAACCCAATTTGTTAATAACGCACAAATACTTTTTGTTGAATCAATTTTTTGATTGGGTAGTTTAGAGATGAGTCAAAACAAAACACATATACCATGAGCGCAAATGAATTCCAAATGGACGATTCCTTCGCTAGCTTCGTTCAAGAACTCGAGCAAGCAGAACAACCAAAAGCATGTAGCATCGACAATCCAGAATGCGAAGCTTGCGGTAGCTAATTGCCACTAAAAATTTAAAAAAGGCCTGTAAACGCTGCGTTTACGGGCTTTTTTATGCTCTTGTTTTGGAAATTTTCCCGCGACCATAAAGACTAAACGGAAAACAGGCCTTTATAACAAATAAGTGAAGCCCACCCCAAGGTAGTTGTTCCAGCTGTTCAGCTCGTATTTCAGCGCGATGGCATTGATACTGCCATCGAAACCGTACCACTGAATGTTGCACTCAATAGGAATGGTGAAGTTTGATACAGAATTTTCTGGGTCCAAGTAGACCAAGTCTATCATCCCTTGCTTTTCGGCGTAATCGGCCCCAGAGAAATAACCTAGGCCCGTCGCTATCATCACATCGAAAAAATTACCCTCCCACAACTTACCAATCTTAAGCTTTGCTGTAGAGAATTTTCCAATGGCGTAAAACGGCAGATTGTAATTTGTACCGAAGGCCCCGTTACGTACATAGGAAGTCGTTACCGCCAACAGCGCACCGTTGGTCGTTTCGTGCATATAAGCGCCCAATTCGTATTCCTCTCCTAAGACAAAATTTGCCGGTTCGGTCAATAACGTATGGTATCCCGCCAGCAAGCCCATATCCACTTCTTTAATCACAAGGTTAGCTTGACCTTTCGCGGCCACGCTCCCGAAAAGTGTAATCAAAAAAACAAGGGCTTTTTTCATGGGTATGTTATTACATCTATAAGGTCTTAAAAACATATGCCAACCGCAAAAAATAGGGAATAAAAAGAGCGAGCCGCGTCTTCGACGCGGCTCGCAATGAAAATCGAAAATTTTAGTAGCGGTAGTGCTCTGGCTTGAACGGTCCTTCAACCTTCACACCGATGTAATCGGCTTGGTCTTTGCGAAGCGTCTCTAGCTCTACACCAATTTTTGCCAAGTGCAGACGAGCTACTTTCTCATCCAAGTGCTTAGGAAGCGTGTAAACCTTGTTCTCGTATTTGTAGCTGTGGTTCCACAATTCCAACTGTGCCAATACCTGGTTAGTAAAGCTGTTCGACATTACAAACGATGGGTGACCTGTAGCACAACCTAGATTCACCAAACGGCCTTCTGCCAATACGATGATTTCGTTACCTTCTAAATTGTACAGGTCTACCTGAGGCTTAATCACCTTCTTTGTATCGCCGAACGCACCGTTCAACCATGCCATGTCAATCTCGTTATCGAAGTGGCCAATGTTACAAACGATGGTCTTGTCATTCATCAACTTGAAGTGCTCTTCAGTGATGATATCTTTATTTCCTGTAGCAGTAACAACGATCTGCGCACGTGGAATAGCATTTTCCATGCGCTTCACTTCGAAGCCATCCATTGCCGCTTGCAATGCACAAATAGGGTCGATCTCTGTCACAATAACACGAGCACCTGCACCGCGCAATGACGCCGCAGTACCCTTACCTACATCACCGTAACCGGCAACAATAGCAACTTTACCTGCAATCATTACATCGGTAGCACGACGGATCGCATCTACTGCTGATTCTTGACAACCGTACTTGTTATCGAACTTCGACTTCGTTACGGAATCGTTTACATTAATCGCTGGAAGCACCAATGTGCCGTTGATCTCGCGCTCGTACAAGCGGTGAACACCGGTGGTAGTTTCTTCTGACAATCCTTTGATGCCGGCTACCAACTCTGGGAATTCATCGAACACCATATTAGTCAAATCACCACCGTCGTCCAAAATCATGTTCAACGGCTGACGGTCTTCACCGAAAAATAGCGTCTGTTCGATACACCAGTTGAACTCTTCCTCATTCATGCCCTTCCAAGCATATACTGGAATACCCGCGGCTGCGATGGCCGCGGCTGCATGGTGTTGCGTTGAGAAGATGTTACAAGAAGACCAGGGAACATC
>DMCR01000147.1:6988-7129 GCA_003445735.1 Cryomorphaceae bacterium | reverse complement strand
AAAGGCATAACCTGGCGCATCGGTAAACCTAGCTTGAGGTAGAGGTCCGGCAGCCGTTTTAGTATGGAAGGTGAACCACACTGTTTCTTGATCTCTTTCCCACAGCCGAGTGCTGATATCAATCAATAGATCGCCAGCGAG
>DMCR01000147.1:0-6634 GCA_003445735.1 Cryomorphaceae bacterium | reverse complement strand
GAGATACGGTAGTCACGCAGCTCGGTGGAGGTGCGGAAATACTCGATACTTTGATGTGTGATGTGAATCTGCGTGTGGCCTCTGTCCCAATGTAGCTCGTTGTGCAGGCTCAAGAAGCTGTCGTCCTCGATGAGGCTCATCTGTGAGCTGCTTTTAAAATAACTACAGTCACTTCGCTGAAGGGTAGGAATGGGAATGGCATTTGGACCCAAATACGCATGAGAATATTTCATGTATTGGGTCCAAGGCGTAGTTCCGTCCCAATTATGTATTTGATTCCACCAATCGAGTTGGGCCTGTGCACTGAACGAAAACAGCACTAATGCTATGAGCAAGACCCGGCGCATTATTCAAGATCCGTTTGGATTTTCTGACGCAGGTACACCAAATTTGGGTTCTTCTCCGCCATGTATTTGAATTTCTCCTCCGGCAAATACAGTTTACGCGTCTGTTCGCGTTCCACCATTTTAACCTCGAATCGAATGTTTGCGTTCTTAAGTTTGGTACGCAGATAGGGGACCAATTTCTGCTGCTCCTCATTGAAATACCCCATCTCGATATTGTTGTCCACCTCCATCTCCAAGGTGTTCTTGTCGAGAATCTTTGGCATCTGACCCATGAGTAAACTTCGTACAGCCGTCTTTACATCGCGTCTTTTCGCGTACTCCGTGATGGCTGTTTCCAGCTCTTTCTTTGAATAAACTTCCGCAGTTCCATCCGCTACTACGGGGATATCTGGTGTCGCTCCGTCTTGAACTTCTGTTTTTTCAGGAACAGCACCTTCTTGTTTTTCAAGGTTATTGAGTGTGTCCATGACCGATAACCCACTTGTACTAGGTCGAGCATCTCTTTGGACGACACGTCTGCCTGTGGTGCGTCGCGGCGCGGTGGCCTGCACTGGTTCAGGCGTTGGAGTCGGGGTCGGATCAGCTTCAAAGGCTGCTGCGGGATCTACTACAGGCGGCGCTGTAACAGGCTCTTCCGGCAATGATTCTGGTACTTCTAAAGAATCGACCGCAGTGGCTGGTGCTCCCGCGGCGGACTCAGCAGGCGCGGTAGGAGCCGGGGGCTCTTGTGCGGGAGGTGCAGGAGCACTTTGGTCGCGTTTGGGAAGTGAATCTGGCAAAAAGCCGTCTGTAGAATCTGCAGTGGCGCTATTTACTTGGGGCTGCTGCTTTTTTTTTTCTTGCGAGATGAACTCGACTAGTTTCAACAGACCCAATTCTACCAAGATTCTTGGCTGGCTCGAATTCTTGTATTGCCCGTCAAGTTCGTTGAAGACCTTCAGTCCGTGAAGCAAAAAGCGTGTAGAAGAGTCTGCGCTCTGTTGCAAATAGCGTTCTTTGATGGCGGGCCCTACCTCGAGAAGTTCTACGGTTTTAACCTCGCGAGCCACCAATAGGTCTCTAAAGTGCTTGGACATGCCGACGACAAACTCGTGGCCGTTGAAGCCTTTGTCCAACACTTCATTATATAGGAGCAGCAGATCTGGGTAGTTCACACTTTGTGCCAGCTCTACACCTTTGAAATAGTAGTTATAATCGAGGATATCGAGGACCTCAACGACCTGGGTGTAGGTCAAGGTATTGCCGCTGAAACTGATCATGCGGTCAAACAAACTCAAAGCATCGCGCAAAGCTCCGTCTGCCTTTTCGGCAATCATGTGCAGGGCCTCTGGTTCGGCATTGATGCCTTCCTGATCTGCGACGTAGGCGAGGTGGTTGGCAATATCTTCAACGGTAATGCGCTTGAAGTCGAAAATTTGACAACGTGAGAGGATGGTTGGAATGATCTTGTGCTTCTCTGTGGTGGCCAAGATGAAAATGGCATGGGTCGGCGGCTCTTCCAGTGTTTTCAGGAAGGCGTTGAAGGCTTGTTGCGAGAGCATGTGGACCTCATCAATGATGTAGACCTTGAACTTTCCGGTTTGTGGTGCGAAGCGGACTTGGTCAATCAATCTTCGAATGTCGTCAACCGAGTTGTTCGAGGCGGCATCGAGTTCGAAGATGTTCAAGGCTAATTCATCCTCGCTGAGGTCGGCTCCTGCATTGATGACTTTTGCGAGAATGCGCGCACAAGTGGTTTTCCCTACCCCGCGCGGTCCACAGAAAAGCAGTGCCTGGGCTAGGTGATCGTTCTCCACGCTTTTGAGCAGCGTATCAGTAATGTGTGACTGACCCACCACGGCTTCGAAGGCCTGGGGACGGTACTTTCTTGCTGATACTACAAATTGCTCCATACCACAAATATAAGCGGATGATTGGGCTATTTTTGCCCTTCACAAAAAAGAGCTGTAAACACGTTGCTAACAGGCTTGGTCTGTATTAAAAAGTCGTGTACATTTGCACTCCTAAATTTTAGTTCAAATAATTATGAATCAGTACGAAACCGTTTTCATTTTGAATCCCGTTTTATCTGAAGATCAGGTAAAGGAAGCGGTAGATAAGTACGTAGGCCTCTTGAAAGAGAAGGGTGCGAACATTATCAACAAAGAGAATTGGGGCCTCAAAAAGATGGCTTACCCAATCCAAAAGAAAAAAAGTGGCTTTTACCACTTTATTGAATACACTGTAGGTGGCGATGCAATCGCTCCTTTAGAAGTGGAATTCAAACGCGATGAGCGCGTGATGCGCTTTTTGACTGTTAAAATGGACAAATACGGCATCGAGTACGCTGCAAAGCGTCGTGCCAAAGTAAACGCATAAAAGACTAGAGTATGGCAACTAAAGGAAAAGGTGATGTGCGTTACTTACAACCCATCAACGTAGAAAGCGGCAATCAGAAAAAGTACTGTCGTTTTAAGAAAGCCGGTATTAAATACATCGACTACAAGGATCCAAATTACTTGTTGCGTTTTGTAAACCCACAAGGAAAAATCTTACCTCGTCGTTTGACTGGTACTTCATTGAAATACCAAAGAAAATTGGCTACTGCAATCAAGCGTTCACGTCACATTGCATTGATGCCTTACGTAGCAGATAACCTAAAATAATAGAGTACCATGGAAATCATTCTAAAGAAAGACGTAGAGAACCTAGGTTTTGCGGATGACGTGGTCACTGTAAAAGATGGTTACGGACGCAACTTCCTCATCCCCCAGGGTTACGGTGTGTTGGCTACAGAGAGCGCTAAGAAAGTATTAGCTGAGAACTTGCGTCAGCGTGCGCACAAGGAAGAACAAGCCATTGCTGATGCAAAGACTACTGCTGAGAAATTGGCAGGTATTGAGTTGAAAATGGCCGCTAAATTGGGTCAGGGCAATAAACTCTTCGGTTCTATCAACAACGCCAACGTTGCTGATGAATTGGCTGCTGTAGGTGTTGCCATTGATAAGAAATTCATCTCTATAAGTGGTGGTACGATCAAAGCTTTGGGTCGCTACAACGCAACAGTACGCTTGCACCGCGAGGTAATAGTAAGCTTTGAGTTTGACGTAGTTGCTCAAGCCTAAGCTTTTAGCACTTCAAGAATATGAGAAAGCCATCCTTGGGGTGGCTTTTTATTTTACCTTACTGAGATGGAGAGAAAAGAAGATAAGATTATTGTCCAATTCACCAGTTACGGCCTTATGGCCGGTGTAGTCTTTGGGATGCTCAATGATAACTTCGGACTATGGATTGCTATAGGCGTGGCAATAGGAGCCGGCCTAGGTTTTGTGAAGATGGAAAAGCGCAAGGACGGCTTGGAATAATCTATTCGTAGCGCAGGGCTTCCACCGGGTCGAGTTCTGCGGCTTTTTTTGCAGGATACCACCCCGAAACCAATCCTACTCCCACAGACATGATGAAGGCCACCGCAATCCATCCCCAAGGGATGAAGAAATATCCGCCGATCTGCTGTGCGACTATGTTTCCGATGACAATGCCAAACAGAATTCCCGTCCAACCACCCAGTTGTGTGATGATTATGGCTTCGGTCAAGAATTGCTGTGTGATGCTCTGACGCGTTGCTCCAATAGCTTTTCGAGTCCCAATCTCTCTGGTGCGTTCGGTGACGCTGACCAACATGATGTTCATCAGAGCAATTGACGCTCCTAGTAAGGTGATGATTCCGATGATAAAGGCCACTACGGTGACCATGCTGAGGTTTTCAATAAGGCTTTTGGCAATGCTGTCGCTGCGCATGATGCTGAAGTTCTCACGTTCTCTAGGGGAGAGTTTGCGTATGCTGCGCATGATGGCCATCGCTCGTCCTTCTACGGCAGTCAACAGTGGCGCACTCGGGCTCATGGTGCTAATGGTATAATTTGGGACGCCGCCGCTAAAATGGGAGCGCGCATAGGTGAGCGTTACCCATGCTCCGCGGTCGCCCGAGAACAAGCCGGAATTTCCTTTCTCAGCCAATACGCCCACGACCAAATACGGTTGTCCTTGAATCTTGATTACTTTTCCCACTGCTGGGCCTTCGCCAAAAAGGTCACGGCGCGTCTCGTTGCCTAGGATGGTGTAGTTCCTTCCGGCATGCACGTCATCGGCAGTGAAGTTTCGACCTTCGGCTAATTCGAATCCCCCAGTAATGAGGTAATTCTCGTCGGTAGCCGTAACCATGTTGTTCGGATTGGTGGTAACATTTTCAAAGGCTAATTTGGCCGTGCCGCTTGCCACATACGTGAGCGAGGTGATGGATCCCGGGAAATCCATCCGCTTTTTAAATGCCTCGGCCTGGCGATAGGTAATCTTGGGGTTTTTGCGATAATCGGCACCACCTACAAAAAAGCCGCCCTGCGAATTACGAACAGTTAAGGTATTGGCTCCTAAGCTTGTGAAGTTTGATTCCAGGCTCTGTTTAAGCGCATCTGTAGCGCTCAAGATGCCCACGAGGGCCATAATGCCAAAGGAAATAATAAGGGAGGTCAGGATGGTTCTGAGCGGTGCTGCAGTAATGGCTCTCCAGGAAAGGAAGGCAGTTTCTAAGTATTTGCGGTGCTTCATCATCAAGATCTTGGGGCCAAGCCAAAATTAGCAATTACTTTTACGCTGTGCAGCAAGATTTCAAACATACCTTGGGATTTCTAGCCGGTGGCTACCAAAACATTGCCCAATTCAAGGGTATTTCCCTGGCGCCATACCAAGAACTGCTGGCTCCCAGAAGATTTCACTCTTTACTCATAGGATGGGATGCGGCGGATTGGGTGGTGGCCATGCCATTGCTCGAAAAAGGCGCGTTGCCAAATCTTGCCGCGCTCATGCAAGGCGGGCTGCATGCACCCATCGCTTCGATGGATCCGCCCATTTCGCCCATGTTGTGGACCAGTATAGCCACCTCGAGGTGGCCCATCGATCACGGAATTCACGGATTCACAGAATGGCACGAAGATCACATGCGTGCGGTGCGCGGTACCTCTATTGCGGTGCCAACCTTTTGGGAAGTATTAGAAAGTGGTGGAACACCTGCCTCCGCGGTGGCTTGGTGGCCCTCACATCCGGCACAGCCTTCTGTGTATGGTGCCGTTCGTATTTCAAATCTCGCCGTTGCAGAAGAATCTAATTGGCTCGAGGAGGGGATTTTGCCTAGTACCTTGCAGCCGTTGTTCGAAGCATTGAGGATTTGTCCGGAAGAAGTGCCCGCCGAAGGATTGGCGTCGTTCTTCCCCGGTAGGGAATTGGACAGTACGGACGATGTGGTGCGCAGCGTGTTGAAGATTCTCGTACACGCCTTGAATGTGCACCTCGCCGCGAGCATAGCGATGGCGGCGGCTCCTGGCGGACACCTGAGCATCTATTTCGACGCGCTCGATCATTTCAAGCACCTGGCCATGAAATACCATCCGCCCCAATTATCTGCAGTCACGGATGAAGATTTTGCGAAGTATCATTTCATCGTGGAAGCCGCCTACAGGCTCCATGATCTGTTCTTGGGAACCTATATCGAATCTCAACCGGAAGCCAATACCTTCTTAATCAGCGACCATGGATTTAGGTCTGGGGAAAAGCGTTGGACCGCCTTGCCTAATCATGCCGGCGCGCCAGCATTGGAACATCAATTCTATGGCATATTCGTCGCCAAAGGACCGCAAATCCCTGCACTCGAGCAGCTCAGCGGTCTCACGCTGCTCGATATTGCCCCGATGGTGTTGGCGACGCACAACCTCAAGGCCTTGCCGGAGATGGCGGGCCACTTGCCCGCGTATTGGCCCACACCGACCCACGAGGTGGTGCTGAGGTCAGCACCGCAAGCAGTCGAGCAGGGGCGTTCGCCGCAGATGGAAGAGGAATTGCTGGACACTTTAGTGAAACTCGGCTACCTAGAAGCGCAGGATAGGGCGCAGGGCGGAGCGCGTTTGGTGGAAAACGGGTATTACCTCGCCCGGAGCCTACGGGCGCAACAGCGCCCGCGGGAAGCTTGGCAAGTGCTGCAATCCTTAGAGTTGGGGCCGGGGAGCCCGAGCCGGTACTTGTTGTTGGGCGCGGCTTTGTTGGCAGAGTCGAAGCAGTTCGAGGCCTTGGCGGAATTTGTGGATTGGATCCAGGAGGATGCTTTGGCGGGGGTGAAGGAGTATTATTTGAGGTTGCTGAAGGTGTCCCGTGGTGAGCCCTTGGTGCTGCCCGAAGGATTGTTGGAGCCATTGGATGGTGGTGTGCTGCCGAAGGAGCAGGTGGTGCTCTGGGGTCGATTGTTGGTGAAGGCAGGACGC
>DMCR01000016.1 GCA_003445735.1 Cryomorphaceae bacterium | reverse complement strand
GGCTGAGGTCTACATCTTGAAGAAAGAGGAAGGTGGTCGTCACACTCCATTCCACAACAAATACCGTCCACAGTTTTACTTGCGTACAACTGACGTAACTGGTGAGATTCAGTTACCAGACGGTGTTGAAATGGTAATGCCAGGTGATAACTTAAGCATCACTGTAGATTTGATCGCTCCTGTAGCCATTAACAACGGTTTGCGTTTCGCTATCCGTGAAGGTGGACGCACTGTAGGTGCGGGTCAGGTAACTGAGATCATCGAGTAATACTCGATTAGATAATTGGTAGTTAAGGTGCCTCCTTTTTAGGGGGTGCCTTTCTGCCTACATACGGGCATAGTTCAATGGTAGAATAGCGGTCTCCAAAACCGTTGATCAGGGTTCGAATCCTTGTGCCCGTGCAAAGAAGTAAAAGATGAGTAAAATTATTTCCAGTATACAAGAGTCTTGGCACGAGTTTGCAGTGAAGTCTTCTTGGCCTACAATGACGGATCTTCAAAAGAGTACCTCACTAGTAATAGTGGGTACAATTATTTTTGCGCTTGTCGTTTTTGGTATGGATAAAGTGATCTCAACTGTGCTTGAGTTCATTTACAAAATATTCGGATAGGCATGTCAGATTCAGGAATGAAGTGGTACGTGCTTCGTACCGTCAGCGGGCAGGAACACAAAACGAAGACTTACATTGAGAAGGAAATGGCTCATGCAGGTATGAGTGATCTAGTGGGACGCGTAGTGATCCCAATGGAAAAGGTGGTTCAAGTACGCAATGGCAAGAAGGTCATTAAAGAAAAGACCAAAACTCCTGGATATATGTACGTGGAGGCCACACTTACAGGTGAGGTAGGCCACATGATTAAAAACCTTCCAAATGTGATTGGCTTTTTGGCAAATATTAAGGGAGGTGATCCTTCTCCAATGCGTGCAGCTGAAGTAGCTCGTTTGCTTGGACAAGTAGATCAAGAGGCAGAAAATGCTGCCATGCTGATGATTCCATTTACGGTGGGAGAAACAGTTAAAGTAATCAATGGACCGTTCAGCACGTTTGATGCGACCATTGAGAAAATCAACGAGGAGAAACAAAAACTGGAGGTCACTGTTAAGATTTTCGGTCGTAAGACTCCTGTTGAACTTGGCTTCACGGAAGTCGAGAAATTATAATGATATAGATGTGAGACTATATATAGGTTCGTTTTTCATGCTTCCACTAGAGAAACGGCCGCAACAACAACGCTAAATAGTAGAAACAAGAAATGGCAAAAGAGGTTAGTAAAGTAATGAAGCTTCAGGTCCGTGGTGGCCAAGCTAACCCTTCTCCTCCAGTAGGTCCAGCTTTGGGTGCTGCAGGTGTCAATATCATGGAGTTCTGTAAGCAGTTTAATGCCCGTTCTCAAGAGAAAATGGGTCAGATTCTGCCTGTGGTGATTACGGTTTATACTGATAAATCATTCGACTTCATCGTTAAGACTCCTCCTGCGGCAGTTCAATTGATGGAAGCTGCTAAGATTAAGAAGGGATCATCAGAGCCTAACCGTAATAAAGTTGCTAAAGTTACTTGGGACGCTATTCGCAAGATTGCAGAAGATAAAATGGTTGATTTGAACTGTTTTACCATTGAATCAGCAATGTCTATCATCGCTGGTACTGCAAGAAGTATGGGTATTACTGTAATAGGCGAGAAGCCGTTTTAATTAAAAGTTTGAAGCAATGGCAAAATTGACGAAAAACATGAAAAACGCGCTCGCTAAACTTGAAAAGGGTAAAGTATACTCAGTGGGCGAAGCGGCAGCCCTGGTAAAAGAGGTGAACTGCACGAAGTTTGACGCTTCTATCAATTTAGCTGTGCGTTTGGGTGTTGATCCACGTAAGGCGAACGAAATGGTTCGTGGTGTGGTAAGTCTTCCTCACGGCACAGGTAAGAGCGTTCGAGTTTTGGCTTTGGTTACTCCTGATAAGGAAGAAGAAGCTAAAGCGGCAGGTGCAGATTATGCGGGCCTTGATGAATACATCGAGAAAATTAAAGGCGGTTGGACTGACATTGATGTCATCGTAACCATGCCTTCTGTAATGGGTAAAATCGGACCATTGGGTCGTGTATTAGGTCCTCGTGGCTTGATGCCAAATCCTAAGTCTGGTACTGTTACAATGGACGTAGCTAAAGCTGTTGGAGAAGTGAAAGCCGGTAAAATCGACTTTAAAGTTGATCGTTACGGAATCATTCACGCTGTAATCGGCAAGGTTTCTTTCGACGCTGCGAAAATCCAAGAGAATGCAGAAGAGTTAATCAAGACTTTGAATAAGCTGAAGCCATCATCGGCGAAAGGTACTTACATGAAGTCTGTATACATGTCTTCTACTATGTCTCCTGGTATTGCAGTAGATGCTAAATCAGTTTCATAATTAAAGAGTAGGCATCATGACAAGAGAAGAGAAACTTATTCAGATTGAAGAGCTAACAGCGGTACTTAATCAAGCACCGACAATTTACTTGGCAGATATCGCTGCCTTAGATGCTGATACAAGTTCTAGCTTGCGTAGAGCGAGCTTCGGCAAGGGTATCAAGTTGAATGTGGTTAAGAACACGTTACTACGCAAGGCCATGGAGGCTTCAGAGAAAGACTTTGAAGGACTGTATGGTGTGTTGAAAGGAAATACTAGCATCATGCTTGCAGAAGCAGGAAATGCTCCGGCGAAACTTATTAAAGAGTTCCGCAAGAAGAATGATAAGCCTGTTTTGAAAGGTGCTTGGATTGAAGAAAGCGTTTATTTGGGCGATGAAAGCCTAGAGATGCTCACCTCTATCAAGTCTAAGGAAGAATTGATTGGTGAAGTGATCACTTTGTTGCAAAGCCCTGCGAAGAACGTTATTTCTGCACTTCAAAGCTCTGCCGGCACATTGGCTAGTCTCCTCAAAACTTTGGAAGAGCGCAACGCGTAATTCCTTTATTTACAATTAACTAAGTAATAAACTTTTAAATTTTACTAAAATGGCTGATATCAAAGAATTGGGCGATGCTCTAGTAAACTTGACAGTTAAAGAAGTATCTGAATTGGCAGATTACTTGAAAGAAGAACATGGCATCGAGCCAGCTGCTGCCGCAGTAGCTGTTGCTGGTCCTGCAGCTGGTGGTGACGCTAGTGGCGGCGACGAGAAATCTGAGTTCGATGTTGTTTTGACTGCAGCAGGTGGTTCTAAACTAGCTGTCGTTAAACTTGTTAAGGAAATGACTGGACTTGGCTTGAAAGAAGCTAAAGAAAAAGTAGATGGTGCCCCTGCTACATTGAAGGAGGGCGTATCAAAAGACGAAGCAGAAGCTTTAAAAGCACAGCTTGAAGAAGCTGGTGCTGAAGTTGAGATCAAGTAATTGGTCGTCTGCTAGGTTATCCGGTTTAGGTCTTTGGGGGTCCCCTTAGACCTAAACCTTTTTGTGTTTAATTAACATTTTGGGCTGAAATGATAAACCAAGTTACTGCTCCTAAGGAGCGTATCAATTTTTCTTCAACCGCAATTAAGACGGATTTCCCAGATTTCTTGGATATCCAGTTGAAGAGCTTCATGGACTTCTTCCAGATTGAGACGAAGCCATCAGAAAGATCTGCGGAAGGTCTTCACCGAGTATTTGCTGAAAACTTTCCAATTTCGGATTCTAGAAACAATTTTGTTCTTGAATTCCTAGACTACTTTGTAGACCCACCGCGTTATTCAGAGCGTGAGTGTATCGAACGCGGTTTGACGTTCTGTGTCCCGCTCAAAGCAAGATTAAAACTGTACTGTACTGATCCTGAGCACGAGGATTTCGAAACCATCGTTCAGGACGTGTACCTAGGTACAATCCCATACATGACTCCGCGCGGTACTTTTATTGTAAACGGAGCAGAAAGAATAATTGTAAGCCAGTTACACCGATCGCCAGGCGTATTCTTCGGTCAGTCATACCACGCGAACGGAACAAAACTATATTCAGCCCGTATTATTCCGTTTAAAGGATCTTGGATTGAATTCGCAACGGATATCAACCAAGTGATGTACGCCTATATTGATCGTAAGAAGAAGCTTCCTGTAACTACGTTGCTTCGCGCTATCGGTTACGAGCGCGATAAGGATATCTTGGAGATCTTTGACCTTGCGGAAGAAGTGAAGGTGAGTAAGGCTTCGTTAAAGCGCTCTATTGGACGTAAGTTGGCAGCAAGAGTATTAAAAACTTGGATTGAAGATTTCGTAGATGAGGACACTGGTGAAGTTGTATCTATCGAGCGTAATGAGGTTATTTTAGACCGCGATACAATCCTTGACAAAGAGCACATTGATGAAATCTTGGATGCGGAAGTAAGCATGATTCTACTTCACAAAGAAGATATCGAGTCTTCCGACTTTGCAATCATCCATAATACACTTCAAAAGGACCCAACAAATACGGAGAAAGAAGCCGTTGAGCACATTTACCGTCAGTTGCGTAACGCTGAACCGCCAGATGAGGAAACAGCTCGTGGTATCATCGATAAGTTGTTCTTCTCTGAGCAACGTTACTCGCTAGGTGAAGTAGGTCGTTACCGTTTGAACAAGAAGTTGTACAGTGGTAGTGAAGAGGATTCTCAAGTATTAACGAAGGGAGATATTATTGAAATCATCAAGCGTCTGATTGAATTGATCAACTCTAAAGCGGAGATTGATGACATTGATCACTTAAGCAACCGACGTGTGCGTACTGTAGGAGAGCAGATGGCCAACCAGTTTGGTGTGGGTCTAGCCCGCATGGCGCGTACTATCCGCGAGCGCATGAACGTTCGTGATAATGAAGTATTCACCCCTATTGATTTGATCAACGCGAAGACGTTGTCTTCAGTAATCAATTCATTCTTTGGTACGAACCAGCTGAGCCAGTTTATGGATCAGACCAACCCATTGTCTGAGATCACGCATAAGCGTCGTCTTTCTGCGTTGGGACCAGGTGGTTTATCTCGTGAGCGTGCAGGTTTTGAGGTTCGTGATGTTCACTACACTCACTACGGCCGTTTGTGTCCTATTGAGACACCAGAAGGTCCTAACATTGGTTTGATCTCTTCACTTTGTGTATATGCCAAAGTGAACTCTATGGGATTCATCGAGACTCCATATCGTCCAGTCGAGGAAGGTAAAGTGAGTGTTGAGAAAGAACCTATTTATCTAAGTGCAGAGGAAGAAGAAGCAAAGGTTATTGCACAAGCAAACGCACCTATTAGCCCAGACGGTACATTTATCAATGACCGAGTTAAAGTGCGCGAAGAAGGCGATTTCCCTGTTGTGGAGCCTGCGACCATCGACTTGATGGACGTTGCACCTAACCAAATTGCATCTATCTCTGCATCTCTTATTCCGTTTCTTGAGCACGATGATGCAAACCGGGCATTGATGGGATCGAACATGATGCGTCAGGCCGTACCACTATTACGTCCTGAAGCACCTATTGTTGGTACGGGATTGGAGCGTCAAGTTGCTTCTGATTCTCGTGTTTTGATTAACGCTGAAGGAGAAGGAACAGTTGAATACGTGGATTCTAAGTCTATCAAAATTAGCTATGACCGTTCAGAAGAGGAGCGCGAGGTGAGCTTTGAAGAGGATGTGAAGATCTATAATTTGGTCAAATTTCAAAAGACTAATCAAGGAACAACAATCAACCTCAAGCCAATCGTTAATAAAGGTGATCGCGTAAGCACCGGTCAGGTGCTTTGTGAAGGTTATGCGACACAAAAAGGTGAATTAGCCTTGGGACGCAACATGTTAGTATCTTTCATGCCTTGGAAAGGTTACAACTTTGAAGATGCAATTGTAATCTCTGAGCGTGTAGTTCGTGAAGACATCTTTACTTCTCTGCACATCGACGAGTATTCATTAGAAGTTCGTGATACAAAATTGGGTACAGAGGAATTGACCGCTGATATTCCAAATGTAAGCGAAGAAGCAACGAAAGACCTCGACGAAAACGGAATCATTCGTGTAGGTGCTGAAATCAAACCAGGTGACATCCTCATTGGTAAGATTACTCCAAAAGGGGAGAGCGATCCTTCACCTGAAGAGAAGCTACTACGTGCAATCTTCGGTGATAAGGCAGGTGATGTAAAAGATGCTTCTTTGAAAGCCTCTCCATCCTTGAGTGGTGTGGTTATCGACAAGAAGTTGTTCACTCGTTTGGTAAAAGACAAGCGTCAACGTGCGGAGGACAAGGAAGAAATTGCGCAACTAGATCTAGAAATGGAAGCCGAATTGGCGGAGTTGAAAGGTGTATTCGTTTCTAAATTGTCAAACTTGGTAAGCGGTAAAACGAGCCAAGGTGTGATGAACGATTTGAACGAAGATGTGATTCCTAAAGGAACAAAGTTCACGTTGAAGGCGTTGAACGCGATTGAAGATTACAGCCGTATTGTAGGTGGTAAATGGACCACAGATGATAATCGTAACGATAAAATCGATACGTTGATTCATAACTACAAGATTAAGGTGAACGATATTCAAGGTGCATACCGTCGTAAGCGCTTCGCTATTACAGTTGGTGATGAGCTTCCAGCGGGTATCATGAAACTAGCTAAAGTTTATATTGCCAAGAAGCGTAAGCTAAAAGTAGGTGATAAAATGGCAGGTCGTCACGGTAACAAGGGTATTGTAGCTCGAATTGTACGCGATGAGGATATGCCGTTCTTGGAAGATGGAACTCCAGTAGATATCGTATTGAATCCACTTGGTGTACCTTCTCGTATGAACATTGGTCAGATTTATGAAACAGTTTTGGGATGGGCAGGTAGAAAGCTTGATAAAAAGTTTGCTACGCCAATTTTTGATGGTGCTTCATTGGATGACATTTCAAGCTATGTATCAGAGGCTGGATTACCAGAATTTGGTCATACACAATTGTACGACGGTGGAACAGGTGAGCCATTTGATCAGAAAGCGACAGTAGGTATTATCTACATGCTGAAGCTGGGCCATATGGTGGATGATAAGATGCACGCTCGTTCTATTGGTCCTTACTCATTGATTACACAGCAACCGTTAGGTGGTAAAGCGCAGTTCGGTGGTCAGCGTTTCGG
>DMCR01000190.1:696-3867 GCA_003445735.1 Cryomorphaceae bacterium | reverse complement strand
GTGCGAATATATGAAGCTCGTTTTTGCAACTCACAACCCCGGTAAATTAAAAGAAGTTCACGAGATGCTCGCGCCAAAATACGAAGTCGTCGGCCTTCATGATTTAAATGACCATGAAGATATCATTGAGGATGCCCCCACCCTCGAAGGGAACGCCATCATCAAAGCGCAGACCGTATGGCAACGCCACGGCTTGCCTTGTTTTTCCGACGATACTGGATTAGAGATTGATGCTTTGAATGGGGCTCCCGGAGTTTATAGTGCGCGTTATGCAGGGCCAGCCAAGGACCCTCAGGACAATATAGACAAGGTCTTACATGAATTGGAAGGTATTAATGATCGCGGGGCTCAATTCCGCACTGCAGTTGCACTCCAATGGAACGGGAAGTACAAAATCTTCGAAGGAATTGTTCGTGGCAGCATTGCTACTGAACGCAGGGGAGCCAAGGGGTTTGGTTATGACCCCATCTTTATACCTGAAGGATTCCCTACCAGCTTCGCACAAATGGATGCAGCGGCAAAAAACGCGATCAGCCACCGAGGCCGCGCCATCAAAGCATTAGTTGATTTCCTAATCTCGCAAGATTAAGCGCCAAATTCTTCAGGACGGCTGAAGAAACTAAAGTGAACGTGCCCGTACTTACGATGCTCAAAGAATCCGGGCAGATGGCTCAAATCCGTATCTGCGCTATGCTCAATGATGGCTTCCCCGCCCTCTTTCAAGAAGCCCTTTTGAATCAACGCTTCGGCGAGCGCTTCGTGCTTGTCCCAATTATAAGGAGGATCTGCGAAGACAATATCATAGGACGTGGTCGTTTTTTGAACGAAAAGCCAGGCATCTAATTGGACCGGTTGAATATTTGCCCCTAAATCATCTGCCATCTCCCCAATAAAGCGCACACAGGCTTTGTGCAGATCGATGCAAGTAATCTCCCCCGCTCCTCGCGATGCAAATTCGTAGGCGATATTCCCCGTACCGGCGAACAAATCCAAAACACGCAAATTGTCAAAGAAAAACCTATTGTTAAGAATATTAAATAACCCCTCCTTAGCGAAGTCTGTCGTTGGTCTCGTCGGCAAGTTCTTAGGTGCGACAATTCGCTTCCCCTTCCATTTTCCGCTGACTATTCTCATAAACGCAATAGTGTTGCAAAGGCCAAGGCATCAAACTCCTTCATAGCAGAGCTAATTTTCGACCATTGCGCCGGCTTGAACAAACGCACCGTCCCAAAGTATGGCTGGACGACATCCTTGTACGCACGTGCACTCAAGCCACTAAGTTCAATGGTACAATCTGCTCGATTCCAATCCAGTTGCTCCGTACAATTTCCCAAATGATACATCAGCTCACTTTCATTGGCACAAGGGAAGCTATTTATAAGAGACCAATGTCCCTTATGGCTCGCCATGATCTGTACCGAATCGTTATAGACATGCGTCCAGATAGTTGGAGATTCCGTAGGATATATTTGGTCCAATTGCAACGCCCAATGGTGACGACGCACCAACGAAGTGGTATTGCTGAGTTTCAAATCTTCTTCAGGTAAGTAGGCAAAAACGGCAACCCCAAGGGATTCATTGACGTCAGAAAAATTTGCCTTATACCCCAACATATCCTCTGTCCAATCCAAATCTTCGGGATCCGTCATTACTTGCGGGATCAGCACACTATGTGGGGCCTCAACGGCATAGATAACCTCGGCAAGCGGCTGAGGAAAAGAATCTATGAGGTCTTGAACGGGCTGGTCACTCCATTCTATACGTGGCATATATCCAGTCATGTACAACTGACGGGTGGTTCGGTGACGTACCAAAAAAGAAAGTCCATCCTGCTGGTACAAGATGGACAATGTGCATTCCTCAGCCTTCGCCGTTTCGAAGGCTGGATCGATGTTATTCTGTTTTACACTTAGTATTTTCGTAGTTACCACTGATGGTCGGTTGTGTCAATGATCCGATGGTCCAAGACTCGTTCTTTACTTTATAGAATGCATCTGGATATTCATCCGAAACGTCAGCAAATACAGTAAAGAAAGGAGCGCTCACCTCAAAGGTAGCAACTTCTACCCCATTCTTTACAATCTTTCCCGCGTTCATTGAAAACAAGCTATCAGTTCCAGCAATGCGCAACAAAGTTGAAGCATCAAATCCTTCACCGAAAACCTGAGTCTTCACGGGCTCTTGTCCCAATACACGTATAATAACAGAATCCTTATTCATATCCTTCTGGTATACCTTATCGTAGTACATGAAGTTGGTATCCTTACGCTCGATGATATTTACTACACCTGTATCCACAAAAGCTACCAACGTTTGTAAGTCGCTACAAAAGTTTCCGTTTTCACTTTTGTAGGTTAATTGTGCCTCGCGAAGATCCTCCAATTGTTCCGTAACCTCACACAATCTCACATCATAGATGCGATTGAATTTAATAGGTTGCATTATGCTGGTGTAGATGCGGTAAGTCAGGAACACGGAAATTAATATGAGTGCTACCTTTACGTTGGTTTGTACCTTTGAATTCATGTGAGCATTTTGAATTTAATGGTCCCAAAACTACAATATTTTTCCGTTGCTTGAGCCGCAAAGTACATATGCAGATCTAAAAGGCTTTTTTCCTTTCGAACCTACCGAAGATCAAGATGGTTTACTGAGAAAATTGGCCGTATACCTCAGCATACGAAGAGTCCTTCCAGAAGTGTTCATCATCAAAGGATATGCAGGTACTGGAAAGACCACTATGATTCGCAGTGCAGTAGCCACGCACAAAAAACACAAACGTAAAGTAGTGCTAATGGCCCCCACCGGGCGAGCGGCTAAAGTCCTCTCGGGAGCTACGGAATCAAAGGCGCATACCATCCATCGATCGTTGTACCGCCCTCGTGTAGGCAGCAGTGGAACGGCCACCTTCGTATTGGCTAATAATAACTTAAAGCATACTACCTTCATTGTGGATGAAGCAGGTCTGGTAGGAACGACGGCAGATTCCACTCTCGGGGGCAATTCCCTTATTGAAGACCTCATCACCTACGTCTTTACGGACTCCTCCAACAACTTAATTCTTGTGGGGGACCCTGCACAGCTACCGCCTATCGGTCAGCCCCAAAGCCCTGCACTTTTAACGGATTTCTTCATCAAAAACCTAGGCATAAATGCTACTGATCATACCTT
>DMCR01000190.1:0-301 GCA_003445735.1 Cryomorphaceae bacterium | reverse complement strand
AATTGAAGAAGATAGTTCCGACGACCCTATTATAGAGTCCGGGGAAGACTTGATTCGTGTGGAGGACGGCTACCAGCTCCATGAGATTTTCGAAAAACTCTACCACAGTGACGGTAATAACAACACGACGGTCGTTCGCAGCAACAAAAAAGCCAACCAATACAACCAAGGAATACGAGCCCGTATCAAATTCCAAGAAGATCAGATTGCAGCTGGAGACCAATTCATGGTGGTCAAAAACAACTATTTCTGGCTGCCCGAAAAAAGCGCCATGGGATTCATTGCCAATGGAGAAATTGGC
>DMCR01000178.1:11421-18617 GCA_003445735.1 Cryomorphaceae bacterium | reverse complement strand
TCCAGATTTGATCAACGAAGGAAATTTGGGATTGATCAAGGCGGCACAACGCTTTGATGAAACGCGCGGTTTTAAGTTTATCTCATACGCTGTATGGTGGATCCGTCAGAGCATTTTGCAGGCCTTGGCCGAGCAAAGCCGTATTGTTCGCCTTCCATTGAACAAAATTGGTTCCATTAACAAGATCAATAAAGCCTACGCATACTTGGAGCAGGAGCACGAGCGTCCGCCAAGCGCAGCTGAAATTTCGAAGCACTTAGAAATGAGTGAATCAGACGTTAAAGAAAGCATGCGCAACAGTGGTCGTCACGTGAGTATGGATGCCCCGTTGGTAGAAGGCGAGGACAGCAACTTGTACGATGTATTGAACTCTTCAGATAGTCCACACCCAGACGAGGATTTGATGATGGACAGCTTACGCACGGAGATTGAGCGCTCGTTGGCTACATTGACACCTCGCGAAGGGGATGTGATTCGCTTATACTTTGGTCTAGGCGGCCAGCATCCTATGACTTTGGAAGAGATTGGTGAGAAGTTTGATTTAACGCGCGAGCGTGTTCGTCAGATTAAAGAGAAAGCCATTCGGCGTATGAAGCATACCTCACGAAGCAAAATCTTAAAGACGTACCTCGGTTAATAACCTTGGTATAAAGTTTTTAGCCTAGCACCCCGCCGACCACGGCGGGGTGTTTTATTTTTGTACCATATATAAATCTCAAAGCATGGCCGCACCTATTATCTCACCTTCCCTTTTAGCCGCAGATTTCGGAAACCTTAAACGCGACTGTCAAATGGTCAATGAAAGTGAAGCCGATTGGTTCCACATCGATGTCATGGACGGGGTCTTCGTGCCAAACATCAGCTACGGCATGCCCGTAGTAAAGACGATGGCGGATAATTGTGAGAAGGTCATGGACGTGCATCTGATGATTGTACAGCCAGAGCGTTACATCCAGACATTTAAGGATTGTGGCGCGGACATTCTTACAGTGCACTACGAAGCTTGTATGCACTTGCATCGTACCATTCAAGAGATTCACAATGCTGGAATGAAGGCGGGTGTAGCATTGAATCCACATACTCCAGTGAGCGTGTTAGAAGATATCGTACAAGATTTGGACGAGGTGTTGCTGATGAGTGTGAATCCAGGATTTGGAGGCCAGAAGTTCATAGAAAACACCATCAAGAAAACTGCGCAAACCAGAGAATTGGTCGATCGTACCGGATCAAAAGCCATTATAGAGATTGACGGAGGGGTGAATTTGGAAACCGGCTCAAGATTAGTAGCTGCAGGTGCCCATGCTCTTGTCGCAGGCTCGTTTGTATTTAAAAGCGAAGATCCAAAAGCGACCATCGCTGCTCTGAAAGCACTTTAACGTCGGAACTCAGCCGTTTTATCATATACTTTCTGAAGGATATCACGCTCAATCTCATCCACGCCTAAGCCGCGACGCTCCATCATTCGATGTGCTGCATTCAAGGCCTTGTCGATTTTGTATTCCATCGTGCCTTGTGGGCCGCCCCACGAGAATGAAGCAATAAAATTTCTGGGGAATCCTGCCCCATAAATATTGGCACTCACACCCACAACCGTACCGGTATTGAACATGGTATTGATGCCAGATTTACTATGATCGCCCATGATCAACCCGCAAAACTGTTGTCCGGTTTTCGAGAATCGCTTGTGTACATACGACCAGGCCTTCACTTCGTCGTAATTATTCTTCAAATTTGAATTATTGGTATCCGCACCGAGGTTACACCACTCGCCCAAAGCACTATTACCCAGGAATCCGTCGTGTCCCTTATTGCTGTAGCCAATGATCACGGAATTATTCACCTCGCCCCCAACCTTACAATGAGGCCCCAGAGTCGTGGCACCGTATAGTTTTGTACCTAATTTCAAGGAACTGTGCTCGCCCAACGCCAATCCACCGCGCACTACACAACCTTCCATAATCTCGGCATCCTTGGCCAAATAAATTGGTCCAGTGGTAGTATTTAATATGCTTGCCATCGCCTTAGCACCTTCTTCCAAGAAAATTCTATCGCCAATGACCGTGCAGGTTGGATCTACCGGAGCGCTCTTGCGACCCGCCGTCAACAGCGCGTAATCGTTGTCCAGCTCCGCCGCATTCTGCGTCCATATATCCCAAGAACGCGTCAATATCGTCAATGGCTCGTTATAGCAGGTACTGCTACTTGTATCCGAGGGTTGAGTTCCTTTCCATGCAATGACCGCATCGCCCTTGCACAAACTTTGACCCTCTTCGAGGGCGGAGACTGCTTGTAAGAACCCCTCGGTAGGACAAACGCCACCATCAATGCAAACTTCTGGTGCCTCAATACCGGGAAACTTCTTACTCAAATAGCCCTGAGTACCATAACCCACTTCATGACCGCGGCGAGTATATTTCTCAGCCACTGTCAATATGCCACATCGCAACCCGGCGACAGGGCGTGTGAAGGTTAAAGGAAGTAAGTGATCTCTGCTTGAAGTATCTACGAGCTGTATGCGCATGGCTGTGGTTGTAGTTAGTTACGGAAAGTTAGGGCAAAAAAAAAGACCCACGTGAAGCGGGTCTTCTATTTTGATGCAATAAATGCTTATTTACGGTTTCCATAACGGTTGCGGAACTTATCCACACGACCTGCGGTGTCTACTAACTTCAATTTACCAGTATAGAACGGGTGCGAAAAGCTAGAGATTTCCATCTTGATCAATGGATAATCAACACCTTCAACTTCAATGGTATCTTTTGCCTCAGCACAAGATTTAGTGATGAACTGATCGCCTGTCCCCATGTCTTTAAAGACTACTGGACGATAGTTTTCTGGATGAATACCTTTTTTCATTTCGTTTTACTTTATGTATAGCCTGAGTTTTTGCCCAGACCCCTCTTTCAAAATTGGACCGCAAATATAGGATAAATGTTCATAACACACTCATTGCGAGTGCGAAATTCATGGAGTAGCTTCGCTGTAGTGAAACTCGGTATAAAAATAGCCCTAATATTCTTTGCGCTCGGCCTCTTCAGCTGTAGACAAACCATTGATTTTAAGGGGACTGATATCCAGCTTTCCTTTTCTCAGGATACCATTTACCTAGATACCGTCTTCACGGGATTAGGGAGCTCGACCCGCACGCTAAAGGTCTACAATACCAGCAACGAAAACATGGTCGTGGACCGGGTCTATCTAGCCCGCGGCGAGCAGAGCTATTACCGCATGAACGTCGACGGGGTAAGCGGTAAAAGCGTGAACAACCTCGAGATTCTCGCAGGGGATTCTGCTTACCTCTTCATTGAAATAAGCGCGGATGCACAAGGAGCCGATGAATTAATATATACCGACAGTATCTGGTTTGAAAACGGCAACCAACGCCAGCACGTCGACCTCGTTACAGCAGTGTGGGACGCCTATTACCACTTCCCTACGAATGTGCTGACCATCACCCAGCCCGAACCCTACCCGGACATTAAAATTCCATATTCCATCCTCCCCTGCAATGCGCAATGGAGCAACGACAAACCTCATATAATCTATGGCTATGCCGTGGTGGATAGCGCTTGTAGCTTGAGTATCAACCCTGGCACACAAATCCATGTACACAAGGGCGGGGGCCTTTGGGTATACCGCGACGGCCAATTATCCGTGGACGCCGGCGCCATTCAAGGCGCCAACAACATGAGCAATCCAGTGGTATTCCAAGGAGACAGATTAGAGCCCAGTTACGAGTGGGTGCCCGGACAATGGGGTGGCGTGCTGGGCGGCATCTTCCTGATGCGTTCAAATCAGGAGCACCTCATCCAGAATACGATTATTAAAAACGCAACGACCGGCATTCGATTGGACAGTGCCGCGGTCCTCAAAGCCAATAACACCATTATTACCCATAGCTCACGCGTGAACCTCTACGGCGGCTATGGCAATGCCGCCTTGAACAACTGCATCAGCGGACCCGCCGGTGTGTACGGCCTCTACGCGTTGGGCGGTCAATACACCGCGAAGAACAGTACTTTCCTAAACACCTGGAGCTACTCCACACGCGGGGGAACGGCAGTGGGCTTGAGCAATTACTTTGAAGATGGTACGGGAACTCGCTACACGCGCGACCTGCAGGCCCTGTTCTTTGAAAGCATCATCGACGGTTCCTTGGACAATGAAGTAGGTATGGCCATCGACCCAGGCGCAGCCTTTGATGTGCGATTTGGCAAAAGTGCGTTGCGTATCGAGCCTAATCCCGAGGGCGGCCATTACGACCTTGGTGATACCACTATGTTCTTCGGTAATGACCTACAATTCAATGGATTTTGGACCTATGTACCAGGCCCGCTGCTCACCAATGCTGGATATTCCTACCTGCCGGATAGTTCCAGCACATTAATTAATGCTGTCGTTCGTGATCCTCAGGGTGCCGCGCATGATATCCACGGCACTACCCGAGGCAATACCATCACACTCGGTGCTGCCGAACCACCATAAAATTTACAGATTAGTCAAGAACGCCATGGTGTTTACGCCGTCGGCGTAGTCCCATAGTTCGGGCTGTTGCGCTTTTCCAAAAGGAATATGTCCGTGCCCTACCACACATTGAAGCTTTTCGCCCCATTGCGCAATTTTATCGGCAGCCTGCTCCTTCGTTTGGTAGCGACTTACGTGAAGAATGCCTACTGGGGTGTGCAGTTCCTCATTCTCACGGACAATGACGAAACCATTCTCCAAGAAGTCCTCCTGGTTCAGCAGGAAGAGTGCTCGGTAGTAATCGTAATTATTGCCGTATTTGTTGTTGTTCACCACATCACTCCAATCCACGATGTTGGCAAAAACGCGTTGAATGTCAAAATCTGCAGGCGCTAAAAGGTGCCCTACATTGCGACAACCCAGACCAAAGTATTGGAAGATGTCGCTGCCTAAGGCGACCAATTCCTCGTCGCTCTCACTACCATCCAATAGCGCCAACGATGTGCGGTTCTTGCGAATGATATTGGGGTACTTTCCGAAATAATATTCAAAGTAACGAGCGGTATTGTCGCTGCCAGTGGCGATGACGGCGCCCATATCGTTTAATTGGTCCACGAACACCCAATCCCCCTCAAACAAGGGATCCTGACGCAATAAAACCGTGGCCAACACGGGCATCAAAGCCTCATCATCACTGCTCATCTTCACCACGGCGAAATGTCCGCTGAGGAAAATGCTCAAGAAATCGTGCAGCCCGACCAACGGAATGTTTCCGGCCATCACAATGCCCACTCTGTGGCGGTTGACCTCGCGGGTACCGCCTTCACGGTCGCGCCACGCCAAAAGGTTCTTTTTGGTCAAGGCCTCGCCCCAAGATGCAAGGGCGTGGTACACGTTGGCCTCTGTAAACCAACCATTGTGACGGAGGGATTTGGTAGCTGCTACGCGCAATGCTTCCGCTAGATCCTCTAGGCCTTCAGGAGCAGGAGCGCCCGAAGCCACAGAACGAAGAAATGCCCCTAAGTTGGAAACTGCATCAATTCTATGGTCTGAGAAAAACATTCGCGTGTACCTTTGTGTTGGATTGCAAAACTAAAACACACCACCTACATATGGCCATTAAAATCACAGACGAATGCATAAACTGCGGTGCTTGTGAACCGGAATGCCCTAATAACGCCATCTACGAAGGCGCCATGGAGTGGCGATTCAACGAAGGTACGGACCTAAAAGGCAAGATTTTGACCCCTTCAGGCAAGGAATATGATGCCGATGAAGCACAAGAGCCGGTAGATTACGACGTTTATTATATCGTAACGGACAAGTGTACGGAGTGTATTGGCTTCCACGAGGAGCCACAGTGCGCGGAAGTTTGTCCGGTAGATTGTTGTGTACCTGATGAAGACCACAAAGAGACAGAGCAGGAGCTCATGGCGAAGAAAGACTTTATGCACTTTGAGGAGTAGGGTCCAATTTCTTTTTCTCCTAGCCCTCCTATCCGCAGGAGCGCTTCGAGCTCAGGTGAGTGAACAACGCCTAGCGTCATTGGGACAAGCATACCTTCTTACCCAAAACGCCCCACAAGCGGATTCCCTAGCCGAAGTGTTTGCAGATAGCCTATGGGCCTTTATCAGCATCCCTTCGAATTACGGAAACACCCTTCCTAGTGTACGTAACCTCAGCGTCCAATTACCGGACGACCAAAGCTTTGCCTTATATACTTGGGCCGTACCGCATGAAAACGGCACCTTTGCCTTCCACGGCTTTCTGTGGAACAAGAATTGGAAAGGGCAAACGCGATTAGTTCTCGAAGATTACGGCACTGAGGACGCCCCCTACCGCTGGCTCAAAGGTGGGCAATGGGTTGGCAGTATTTGCTACGACATTTTGACTACGCGCCACCGCGGCCAAAAGCACTATACCCTGCTCACCTTCCGCCCTGGAACGTCATTCCACACTAAATATATCGACGCCATAGAGCTGGGCACGCGTGCCGAGCACGTGCATTTTGGCTCGCGCATCTTCAATATTCGTGCGAACGGTGATGAGCGATACCAACGTCGCCCCTACAGACTTCAATTCAGATACAATAGCGCCCTCACCGCAGCTGTGCGTTACGATCGCGAGCACCGCGGCATTATCTGCGACCACCTCGCCCCTTCGCAAGCCGAGCTCACTGAGCGTTGGTTTGCCTATGGCCCTGATTTCTCCTACGACCGCATCCACTGGAGCGAAGGCAAGTGGGAAATGGACGAAGCCTATCCACTGGTAAGAAACTTGGACGTGGCTCCCACCAATGACAGGGTGCCCACCAACCTAGATCCGCGCCGCTAAGGCGGCGCGGATGGCCTGAAAATACGAACGGCGGCCCTGCGGGCCGCCGTTCGTATATCTAAAAATTCTTTGCTTTAATGGTTGAGCATCACCGGCATGACAAGCATGAGCAAGTCCTCGCCATCCTCCATTCCATCCGCCGGAATCAAGATTCCTGCGCGGTTTGGCGCCGACATTTCCATGCGCACATTATCACTGCCTAAATTCCCTAGCATCTCCAAAAGGAAGCGAGAGTTGAACCCAATCTCCATATCATCGCCTTGGTAATCACAAGAAATGCGCTCGTGTGCTTTGTTGCTGAAATCTGGATCCTCTGCACTCACAGAAATTTCCGCCCCAGCGAGTTTCAATCTGATCTGGTGCGTGGTCTTGTTTGAGAAAATCGACACACGCTTCAC
>DMCR01000178.1:10904-11089 GCA_003445735.1 Cryomorphaceae bacterium | reverse complement strand
GAAGAAGAGAACGCACCGCGGTCAATTAACATGATGTTTGGGTTGCTCTGTGGAATAACCGCCTCGTAGTTTGGGTATTTACCATCGATCAATCGGCAAATCATCACTACATTATCAAAAGTAAACTGCGCATTGGTGTTATTATAAACCATCTCTACCTCTGAGCTGTCGTAGCTCAATGAGCC
>DMCR01000178.1:9239-10572 GCA_003445735.1 Cryomorphaceae bacterium | reverse complement strand
CGCAACATGTTCAACGGCTTCTTCGGCATAATGAACTCCGCCGTGCTTGGCGCGCCTAAATCTGTTCTGCGGTAACGCACCAATTTATGTGCATCCGTAGCCACAAAAGTCAAGCTATTGGTATCAAACTGGAAGAATACCCCGCTCATCACTGGGCGAAGTTCGTCATTTCCGGCAGCGAATAAGGTCTTAGAAATCCCCGTCACCAAAGCCTCAGCAGGAACTGTTGCTTTACTAGGATCCTCAAGAGCTGGGAAGGCTGGGAATTCTTCTCCATCGATGAAAGCCAGGCTGTATTTCCCATAATCAGAAGCCAATTCTATAGAATGCGACGCCTCATCAAAGGTGAATGTCAACGGCTGCTCAGGGAATGTCTTCAACGTATCTATCAATACTTTGGCCGGAACGGCAGCACTGCCCTGATCTTCACTTTCTACCTCCAAGCTCACGCTCATCATGGTCTCTAGATCCGAGGCACTGATCGAAAGCTCGCCTTTTCTGAGTTCAAACAAAAAGTTGTCGAGAATAGGAAGGGTATTGTTGCTTTGCACAATGCCGCCGATTAGCTGCAATTGCTTCAAGAGTTTGGAACTAGATACTATAAACTTCATCGCATCAAATATTTAAAAGCGTGTCTAACAAATATAATTGGGCAGGGCCCTAAAGTGAGACGCTGGGCCCAATTTTATTTTGCACAATTGTTAATAATCAAACCAAGGTTAAATCACTGTTCCTCAGCGAAATCCAATCTTGATTTGAGCAAATTACGCCAGCCGTAACGCTGTATGAGAACCATGCGACCGTCGGGTAATTCGGCATAAAAACGATCCGGGTCCCATTGGTGGGGCACTCCCTCAGCATCGAGCTGTTCTCTATCCGGGCGCTTCCAAAAGGCCTGAACTTTCAAAATATCGTTGTCCACTGTATGTACATTTAGTTCAAAGGCAGGGATTGCACTGAAAATACTATCCTTCTTCTCCCAAATGTTATCGCTAGGGACTATGGCCCCCTCATACTTTAAAGTTTCCAAGCTTCCTACCACGGTCAAAAGCTCCAATGAATTGGCTGTCGGCAAAGGCTCCAACTCTCCACCTACGAGAGACCAGCTCTCGGCATCCGTGGCAGGCTCAATCAAAGTGCCTTCTTTCAAATTCTGGCGAGTGATAATCCAACCGTCGGCTGGAATAACTGGTAATGCCATCTCAACGGCCTTAATATCCTTAGGCGCCAACCCAAAGATGGTGCGGTCCCGCCACAGGTTTTCTTCGGTGAAAAATCTCGTAGTCAAGTAGCCGTTGAACCCTTGGATGTACACTGCAAAAGGTAAATCTGA
>DMCR01000178.1:0-8943 GCA_003445735.1 Cryomorphaceae bacterium | reverse complement strand
TCCCTTGGATGTATACTGCAAAAGGTAAATCTGAACCCGCCATTTTGTAATAGGTCCCCAACATGTCCGGGGTTTCTGTACCGACGATGTATTTCTTGATTAATTGGTCCCCGGCATATACCTCCACCCAGCGACCGTAGACTTCCATGCGTTGATTCACCTGCTCCACAGCACTTTGCTGCACAAAATGCTTCAGGGTCACCTTGCTCAAGGTTTCCAGCAACACCTCAATGACATCCTGACGCACGGGCCACTGCTCCTCTCCCACGACCCAACGATTGCCTACGCGCTCCAACACCACCGTGCTCGGCTGCTTGTCGCTAATGATTACTTTAGTGATTTGCGAAGCATCGGCTACGGCAAAATCGTATTGCGCCTTTAACTCTTCCAGACCATCACTGGAAGTCGATTGGCAAGCCATAAGGCCCCACAGTACTGTGGATAGTAGTATGAGTTTACCTGCGTGCATAGCGTCTTTTTCGTTGTAGGAAGAAGATGAAAGCAGCCAGTGCTAGGACGAATTCCGGCAAGGCCACATTCAAGAACTTCCAGTAATTGGCTTCCGCCACAATCTTTTCTCCGTCCAACAAGCGCAACTTCACATCGCGCGTGCGGGTTTGCATCAGACCGATATCGTCCAACATGTAATCTACGGTATTGAGCACCAAATCATCATTGCCGTATTGAATGCCCGTATACTGGTCGTAGCCCAGAGGCAGCGGCTGCCCACGCGGTATTTCTGGGTTGATCAAATTCACTTGGTTGCGAATGAAATCACCGTCACTAAAAACTGCCATTGCGGTTTGAGGACTCTTTTTAAGTTGCGGCAATCCCACACCAGCCTTCGGGGCCAATCTGTTCGCATAGGCACTCTCAAAACTTCCTTCCAAAAGCACTGCCGGCATCAAATTGTGTTGGGTGAAAGCACGGGGGTCCGGACGGTTGTACAACATTTCCAAGCTGACCGTATGAGGTGCGGCCATAGAACGTGCACTCGAGGAGCTCAACAGCAGCGGTGTTTTCTTGATACCTGTAGCCTCAACTGTATCTAAGGTAGAGCTGAACTCTCCTTTTACCGCATTCATATTAGCCACAGCCGGGTGGTCTGTGGCGCCCCATAGCGGGAAATACACCCAGGGATTGATGCTACGTCTATCGTTTACTCCGGCGCAACGCACATCCTGAACCAGGTCAGCGTTGATACGGACTCCATATTTGAACAAGAGATCGGTTAGGTTGAGGTCGAAGACGGTCGGGTACGCCAAGAACTCGGGACCGAAGCTCAAGCTGTCCATTTCTGCATGAACCCCGTCCAGGAACCAAAGTACTTTACCTCCCCCCATAAGAAACTGGTCCAATAAATACTTATCTAATTCCGGGAACTGTTGTGTTGGTTTGGCTACCACGAGCAGGTCGTAGGTGTTCATACGACGGACCATATCGCTGAGGTCCGCCTCACCGTTAGCATCAGCTTTGTAGGCCTGCAATGAGAATCGATCTACCGCGTAATTTTCACTTAAGGCCAGCCCTATGCCCGCAGTTTGTACCGCAGTGAGCTCGCCATGGCCAGTGACCATACCTACCTTAGGCTTATCGGTGATGAGTAAGGCATTCAGCGCGCGGGCGAGGTTGAATTCTAATTGTTGAATACTAATGTTGACCTGTTCCGCAGGATCGAAGACCATCACATTCTCCAATAGAACGGCCGTTACTTCTTGCTCCTTGTAGGCCAAGGTTGCCCCTGGGAAAACGTTCAATACGCTCTGCCCGTCGGCCTTTTGCACCTGAAGTTGAACGGCGTTGATGCCCTTAGTGGCTAATTGGTTCTTGAACTCCCCTGCATTCTCCACATTGTTCGGGTTGATGAACTCAAAGAAGATATTTCCATTGCGCGCAGCCCACTCTTCGAGCATGTAGCGCGTTTCTATTTTCAAACGTTCGAATCCCGCGGGAAACTCGCCTTCCAAATACACGGTGATGAGCATTGGCTCCGCTACTTGGTCCAATAAACTTTCTGTACCCTCGCTCAAGCTGTAGCGCTTTTCCTCAGTCAAATCCCAACGCAAGCGCATGGTACTGCTGCCGGCCGCGATAGTTAGACCTATTCCCATCCATAGGAGTGCCTTTTTCCAAGGTTGACGGAGATGATTCTTTGCCAATACACCCAGGGTGAGTCCGATGAAAAGGAAGACCACCCCAATGAAGTAGCCCACATCGCGCAAGTCTAATACACCGCGCGCCATGCTGAGGTAATGTTCGTTCATTCCTAGGGTTCGTACGGTCAGTTCCCAGCCGGAGAACTTGTATAAATCGGCCAACGATTCAAAACCTAAATACATTCCAAAATTCAAGGCCACCCCTGAAACGAAGGCGACCACATTGTTGGGCGTCAAAGCGCTCGCCATCAAGGCTACCGCAGTATAGGCAGCACCTATGGCCAAAAGGCCGACGAAGGAACCTATGGCCGCACCCCAATCTAGGTTTCCTACCGGGGATCCAAGCGTTCGCACGCTCCACAAATAAACGAGGGTGGGAAGTATGGAGAATATTACGACAGTGAAGGTGCCGAAAAACTTGGCCCAAATCAATTGCATCAATGAGATAGGACGCACGATGAGCAACTCCATCATCCCGGATTTGATCTCGTCGCTGAACACCCGCATGCTGATTGCAGGAATAAGGAACAAGAAGACCCAAGGTGCGAGTCCGAAATAGTTCTCTAGTGTGGCATAGCCACTTTCTAAAATATTGAAAGGACCATTAAACACCCAAAGGAGTAGCCCGTTGATCAACAAGTAGATCCCAATAATCAAATACCCGAGAATACCCGAGAAGTATACGTTGAGTTCTTTCTTGAGTTGTGCTATCATGGTTGCTGATCAAATAATTCTTCGCAAGTCCAAGCCTTTGGCTTGCCCGAAAATAAGGCTTTTGTCTGTGGCCACACCTCTTCAAAAACCTTGCTGTGTCTATACGCATTTAAATGCCCTTCGGATTCCCAGCGACTGTAGGTAAAAAAGAATTGGTCGTCGCGCAACATTTTTACACCAAGGCAGCCTTCAGCGCCTGCGATTTCTGCTTTGTACTTGTCGAATAGGCGAATGAATACCTCTCCTTCGTTACTGCGTGGATCGATGGGCAGTTGTACAATTCTTGTGATCATACAAAGTCGATTCTAACCCAATCGTTAATGTTCAGCCCTAAGAGTTCGTTGGAGCCCTTGATGTGCTCCCCACCACTCTTACCTACGGCCACACATAACATGCCATGTGCATCCCACACCCCGGCGATTTTGCCTTGTGGTACTTCACCGATGCGATCATAAATCTTGGCTATACTTCTATTGCGTGAGGTTTCCACCGAGGCGCGGCGGCCTTTTTGATGGGCATCGAATAGGGTTCTTGAAATATTGGTAATACAGGTACCGTGGTGATCGATGTACACTACGTTTCCACGAATAGCATACTCATCGACCAAAGGTGCTGATGTTTTGAGCTTTTTGATTTTGGTCAAACTTGGACCCAACAAATCCACCTTGCCGCCTTCACTCAAATGCGCTGCGGCACTCGCGAAAAGTCCGTGCACGTCCATGGGATTTATACCACGTATATTTAGAATTTGCGCGGCCACAATCTTCGCCTGCTCCAAGACACTGGCCAAGATGCCGTTGTTGGGCGCAAGAAAGAATTGGCCGTCGGCCTTCATGCAAATGTATTCCAAGCCCTCGCGTGGGGCGCTACCCACGTACATAATATGGATGCTTCCCGGCGGAAATGCTGTATAAGAGCGCTTTAACAGAAATGCTGCTTGCAACACATTGTGCGGCTCGACCTCGTGGCTAATATCCACCCAATGCAACTCTTTTACGCGGCGAATGAACTGCGCTTTTGCGAGGGCCACGTTGGGATCTTTTAACCCGAAATCAGAAGTTGCTGTAATTACCGCCATAGAGGGGCTATTGCCGCATTGAGGATTGGTGAAAATGTAGTTACTTTGTCAAAAGTAAGGCAATTCCGCCTTCCATTTCATCTACTAAGCGAGCAGTAATTGACAGAACGCGTTTTTGAACTCAATGGAGCTGAACCGGCCCAGTTATACGGCCCCAGCAATACCTTTCTAAAACAGATCGGCGTCCACTTTCCGACGCTGAAAATCGTCGCACGCGGACATGCCATCAAGGTCGTGGGTCCAGACGACGTAATGGACGAGTTTGAAAATAAACTTGAGGCCATTCTCGCCTATGTCAGCGCTAATAAAACATTAGATCAGAGAGCATTCGATCACTTGATCCAAGCACAAGATTCCGGGAAGATCAACCATACCCTGCTTAAAGACGAGATCATTCTTCACGGGCCCAACGGGAGAATCATCAAGGCAAAAACTGTGAATCAATACAAGCTCATCGAAGCTTCTGTAGAAAATGATTTGGTCTTTGCCGTGGGACCCGCGGGAACTGGAAAAACATATACGGCCGTGGCTTTGGCCGTGCGCGCACTGAAAAACCGTGAGGTTAGACGCATCATTATGACCCGTCCCGCCGTGGAAGCAGGAGAGAATTTGGGCTTTTTACCCGGGGATTTGAAGGAAAAATTGGACCCATACCTCCAACCGTTATACGATGCCTTGCGGGATATGTTGCCGAAGGAGAAATTGGAATATTTCCTGGAAAATAAAATCATTGAGATCGCGCCACTAGCGTTTATGCGTGGACGCACCTTAGACGATGCCTTCGTTATTCTTGACGAAAGCCAAAATACCACCACCTCACAGATGAAGATGTTTTTGACCCGTATGGGCGAGAACGCCCGATTCATCATTACTGGAGACGCCTCCCAAATAGATTTGCCCAAACACCAGAAAAGTGGCTTGAAAGAAGCTTTATCTAAGCTGGAAGGGTTAAAAAGCATCGGTATTGTAACGCTCGACGGGCGAGATGTCATCCGTCACCCGCTGGTGAAACAGATTATTAAAGCATACGAACAAAAGGATTGATCATGAATCAAGAACCGGACTACCAATTCTCTGGACAAACCAAGTTTTACCGCGGCAAAGTGCGCGACGTCTACACCATTGGTCAAGATGTTTTGGTAATGGTGGCCTCGAACCGCATCTCAGCTTTTGATGTGGTCTTACCACGTCCTATTCCGGGGAAAGGACAGGTGTTGAATCAGATTGCAGAACACTTTTTGGTGGCTACCGAAGATATCGTGCCGAACTGGCGCTTGGTCACTCCGGATCCACAAGTAACTATTGGCCGCCGTGCAGAACCCTTCAAGGTGGAGATGGTCATCCGCGGTTATCTCGCCGGTCATGCGGCACGCACCTACAAGAGAGGCCTCCGGGAATTATGTGGGGTTGTGTTGCCTGAAGGAATGAAGGAAAACGATGCCTTCCCTGAGCCCATCATCACCCCTGCCACAAAGGCGGATCACGGAGCACACGATGAGGATATTTCTCGCGAGAACATCATTGCCAAGGGTATTGTAAGCGAAGCAGATTACTTGCAGCTCGAGGCCTACACGCGTGCCTTGTTCGCGCGTGGACAAGAGATGGCTGCAGCACAAGGCTTGATTCTAGTCGATACCAAATATGAATTCGGCAAGCTCGCCGACGGCACCATTGTTTTGATCGATGAGATCCACACACCGGACAGCTCGCGCTATTTATATGGGGAAGGATATGAAGAGCGCCAAGCTGCAGGCAAAGCCCAACGTCAATTAAGCAAGGAATTCGTTCGCGAATGGCTTATGGACCACGGATTTCAAGGCAAAGAAGGTCAGCAAGTTCCAGAAATGACAGATGATTTCGTAGCGTTGGTCAGTAGCCGTTACCAAGAATTGTTCGAGCGCATAACGGGGAAAACTTTCCAGCCTACCCCGGAAGAAGGCTCCGTAGAACGCATTAAATTGAACGTCGAGAAGTACCTGGCCGCCTTGTGGGAATAGTCCCTAAAGTGTTTGGCCTGGATTTTGAATAGATGTAGGCATGAGAAAGCTACTTTGTTTATTAATACTATTGGTTGTAGGGATGCAAGGCCATGCCCAGTTTAAGGTCCTACGTTTTGGCGTAAAGGGCGGCATCAACTATCCCCAAGCCAATATCAGCGCCCAAGACCTTATCGATCTGTACGCCAATCAGAACTATAACATTTCCAACGTTCAAACGGACGTGTCCAATGGATTTAATTTCGGCGGGATCGCACGCTTCGCAGTGCCATTGATTCCAGCTTATGTGCATGCAGAGGCACTGTACACCCAGTTCGATCAAAACCTAATGGTTGTCGACGGCGGTCAAACGGTGGAAATGAGTACCACAGTACAGCGTTTGGATTTCCCCATTAGTGCAGGGATGAAATTTGGTCCAGCCTGGGCCGGATTAGGCGCAACTCCATCCATTCCATTTGCAAATGCCAATGATATTTGGACACCTGATGTGGATGCCCAATTCACTTGGGGTTGGCATATTCATGCCGGTGCAAAACTCTGGAGGTTAATGGCTGAAATCAAGTACGAAGGGGGATTCGGGATGCTGGCACAAAATGTATCTTATAATTACGACGGAACAGATTACAACTTTAACCTAGATGCTCGCAACAGCCAACTAGTGGTGAGCATCGCCTACCTTTTCAAATAACCCTTGCGGTAAAAATGCCCGATCACTCCGATGGTGTATGCATCACTATCGAGATCGACCATGCGCTTTTTTAACTGGGCCCTATTCAATCTATCAGTGCTCAAATAGAAATACGTGTATCCTAATATGCGCCCGGCTTCAACAATGATGGCGCATTTCTCCTGCCCCTTGCGGCCAGGGCCTACCAAAATAGCTTCTTCAGGCAACATGGCCTTACGCATATCTGACAGCGCCACGCTTTGTTGCTCTGGCTTCCATTGCAGCGGCTGGATGTTTTTCTCATAATACCCTCGGTCCTTATCTAGTAAGAAGGTAGCCGGATCCAATTTATGTTCCATCATCAAACGCTGCAACCACGGATAGAGCGATTTTGGACTGTCGAAATAGAGCGGCGGCAACTTATGGCGCACAGCATATACCTTTACAAACTCCACCGAATGGCTCTTTCTCGGTTCTGGGAAGATCCCATAATTCAGCAGCTTTTTCTTCTTGACCGCATTATATATGGGCCTGTGTAGTTCTACTGTTTTGTGAAATAAGATTTCAGCAATGGCCTCATTGCCTAAATCCTCAATCTCTAGGCGCACCGCCTCATTTTGCAAGGCCAGTGCCACCTTATTATCGGCAACAAAATGCCTGTTGATGCTATTTTGTAAATCCTTACTTGATCCTATGTAGATGATCTCATCGGCGGCATTGAAGATGTAATAAATGCCCACCTTATTCTGCAAATCACGCACCTGCTCCTTAAATGGATTCTTCTGAACGCTCGCCTCTCGAGATACCCGAACTTCGCTAAACACGGAGTCGCGGTCCTTCTCGAACAGCACCTTTAGCAAATCCAAAGTAAGTCTAGCATCACCCTCAGCACGATGGCGCGCTGTATTTACAAGGCCCAATTCTTTGCTGACAGTCTTCAACCCATAGTTCTCCCAATCTGGAAAAATGCGTTCGGCATAGGGAATGGTATCTAGGGTAGCTCTGTGATAATCAAATCCCAAAGCCTCAAACTCTTGTTGAAACACGCGATAATCGAAACTGATGTTGTGGGCGACAAAAGTGCAATTTTCAGTGATCTTCACCACCCGTTTGGCCAGCTCATAGAACTTCGGCGCTGTGCGCACCATTTTATTAGTTATACTCGTCAGCTTCGTGACATAGGGATCAATTGATTTTTCGGGGTTTACAAGAGAAACGAATTGGTCCACTACCTCCCCATCTTCCAAAATGAAAATGGCGATGTCGATAATCTTTTCAGACCCGAAGGATCCGCCCGTACATTCGATATCTACAACCGCGAATTTCATGCGGAGTAATTTCTAGCACCAAAGATGGACGAACCTAAACGCACGTGGGTCGCGCCGCATTCCAGGGCAATATCATAATCCCCGCTCATCCCCATGCTCAACACCTCCCAACCGCGGGCCGGGCCGTAGGTTTCAAAAGCGCTGTGTAAGGCAGTGAATTCTTCACGGATTTGGGCGTGATCGTCGGTAAATGTGGCCATGCCCATCAACCCGCGAACACGGACGTTCGGGTATTGTCCCAACGTTTCTACGATCTGCGCAAGCTCGTCCATATCAAAACCAAATTTGGTATCCTCTTGGGCAATGTGAACCTGCAACGTACAATCAATAACGCGTCCCACCTTCGCGGCCTCTTTATTTAGGGCAGCTAAGACTTTTGGTCGGTCCACCCCGTGAACGAGATGTACAAAGGGGGCTATGTATTTGATTTTATTGGTCTGAATATGACCGATCATATGCCAATGGATATCCTTAGGCATTACCTCATACTTCTGCACCATCTCTTGGATTTTATTCTCCCCAAAATGGCGCTGATTCGCGTTGTAAGCTTCCATGAGCAACTCCACCGGCTTGGTCTTGCTGACCGCGATGAGTGTGGCTTTAGGGCCAATTTTAGTATGTAAATACTCTAATGATTGTGCTATGGTCATTTGAACACATGAAGCAATAAACCGCTTCGTAGTTTAGGCTCAATATACGTGCTCTTTGGAGGCATTGACCCCCTATTCTCAGCTATTTCTTTCAATAGTTTTACACTAACCGGTGGCAATCTGAACCCTAGATTATACCCCCGTTTTCTCATCGCGCCGCTCATATCAGCCTCGCTCTGTCGCACGTAACTCAACCTGCTATCGTTACGCTCATCATGCACCTCAAACAAGGGCTTCAAAATACTGTCTAATAATAACTGCGTGGCCAATACCTCATCTACCTCCTTATCCTTATGAATCAAGCCGTACCATCGGCCTTCCCAGTACATTTCGAAATTATGCTCGCCAAGCTC
>DMCR01000014.1 GCA_003445735.1 Cryomorphaceae bacterium | reverse complement strand
AGTGGCGCAACAATTAATCCACCGACAATACCGGCGATTAGTCCTGAAAACAAAGGCGCACCTGAGGCTAATGCAATCCCCAAACAAAGGGGCAAGGCGACCAAGAATACTACGATGGCGCTGGGCACGTCGTATTTGAAATTCCGAAGTGGGCTATGGTCCATATTATTTTTTGATGTTTTAGTTAGGTGTGCACAATCTAATGGATAACTCAAAGCGGCGCAACCTTTTCAGGATCCAATTTGTTGCATAGTTTTCCTTTATTTGTACCATGCTCAGTTACAGTACACATATAACCCATCCCAACCTTCCTTGGGTAACATTTGTTCACGGGGCGGGAGGCTCTAGTACCATCTGGTACAAGCAGTTGCGTGCATTTCGCAAAAGCTTCAATGTGCTACTGGTTGATTTACGTGGCCACGGCAAGAGTAAAGCCCCATTCTATGAGAAGTTGAAAAACTATAATTTCTCCACCATAGGAGACGAGGTACTGGAGGTATTAGACCATTTAAAAATCCAACGCACCCACTGGGTGGGCATCTCATTAGGAACCATCATCATCCGAGAAATTACCGAGCGTAATCCTCACCGCACCTTGAGTATGATCATGGGCGGCGCGGTCATGAAGCTCAACAAACGAGGACAGGTATTGATGCGCACCGGTGCGGCATTGAAAAGTGTGCTGCCTTACATGGTACTGTACCGATTCTTTGCTTGGATCATCATGCCAAGAAAAACACATCGCGAGGCCAGAAACCTATTCATCCTCGAAGCAAGAAAGCTCTATCAAAGAGAATTCAAGCGCTGGTTTACCTTGGTCGCCGAGGTAAATCCACTCCTTAAGTACTTCAGATTTAATGACAGCAATGTACCTACCCTCTACATAATGGGCAGTCAAGATCACATGTTCCTGCCTAGCATTCGAAAAATTGTAGCATTTCACCAGAGCGCCCTCTTGCACGTCATCGAAAATTGCGGACACGTCGTGAACATTGAGCAACCTGAGGTATTCAATAATGCAGCTATAAAGTTTTTGAAACAGCACTCTAACAATGCTTAAGACTCCTTATTCTAGATTTAAATGGGTCGCTTTCTTCGAAGGCAGCTCATTTCTCGCACTTCTTTTCATCTCCATGCCATTGAAATACCTAGCTGATATGCCTTTGCCGAACAAGGTGTTTGGAATGCTGCACGGATTGCTCACAGTGCTTTATCTATTCGCGCTGATTGAATTCAAGCTAAACTACAATGTGAGCTGGAAGGAGTTTACAATCTTTCTCGCAGCCTCATTGCTGCCCTTTGGTACGTTCTACGCGGAAAAGCGTTGGTTACGCCCTATTGGTACTGCGTATGGCGAAGCTTAATCTTCTAGCGCATCCAATTTTTTCAAGACCTCCTGAGCCTCCGCCTGCACACGATCGCTCTCCGCACGATTGCTGTGGCTTAGCTCGTAACTCTTTTTAATCAACACATCGTATTGCGCTTCCAATTTCTCGCGTTCCGTCTTCTTCCTAAACAATCCAAACATTGTGTATCTTTTCACTATGAAACACCGCATTCTTGGAGTTGGTTCATTGTTGTGTTTGCTAATGGCCTGCGCGACTACCGAGCGTCCTGACCCCGTTCCTAGTAATAGCCCGCTGCGCGGAACAGATTTTAGTCAGCTTCCGAAAATCGAAGCCTATAACTACATGTTCAAAGACGCCGATGGCAACGTAGGAGACGCCCTGGAAATTTTGAGAAATAATGGCCTTAACCTGATCAGATTAAAAGTCTGGAACAACCAGACTGGGGATGGATCGTTAGAGGAATTGGTCCCCTATGTTCAAAGACTAAAATCCCTCGGCTTTCAAACCATGCTCACCTTTCACTACAGCAACACATGGGCCGATCCGGGTGCACAATCGGTCCCTACACAATGGGAAAACCTCAGTATTAGTGAACTTGCGGATAGCGTTCGAGCCTTCACCCAACAAGTAGTCGCCACCCTAAAACCTGAGTTTGTACAAATAGGCAATGAAATCAACCACGGCTTTATGCATCCCTTTGGCATGCGCAATGGTAATGGAAATTTCCAGACCCTGTTAGCGGCGGGAATTGCGGGTGCCAAGGCAGCAGATTCCACCGTTATCACCATCTTGCATTATGCCGGATACGACAACGCCATGAACTTCTACGCCACAGTCGATTCCTTGGATTACGATTGGATAGGCTTGTCGTACTACCCTAAATGGCACGGGGCGAGCTTGTCCACCCTTTCTCAAACGTGTTTTACTTTGGGAGATTCCTTCCTGCGTCCCGTCTCCATCGTCGAAACTTCTTACGCTTTCACCCTAGGCTGGAACGACTGGACCAACAACCACATCGGCGGCACGTCAGACTTACATCCGGATTACCCTGCTACTCCTCATGGTCAAGCGGATTTGATGGCAGATTTACGCGCCATTACGGATTCCTTAGGTACGGGGTTGGTTTATTGGGGCGGAGAGCTCGTAGCCTACAAGGGTCCCGAAGCTACAGACGGCAGTCCTTATGAGAATCAAGCGCTATTTAACTTCCAAGGCATAGCTCTGCCAGCTCTAAAAGCCTTGGGACAAGAACCTTAAATTTTTAGGCGATTGCCGCGATAATTCGTCGTCTTGGTGTTTCTATTCGGCTTCTCATTTCAAAAACTCCTATTATTACGAATTAAAGCTTGCTAATGAAACCCTCAAAAGAAAAGTTTGTAGACGTACATAAAGCGATTAGAGATAAGAGCCCTAAACTCTATTCAATCATCCCTAATGCGTTGATAAATTGGTTTAAAGAAATAATCGTTCACGAAACCTACATCAATGATTATCTCTATGAGGCGCACGATATACGAGATTTCGAATTTTGCGAAAAGTTCTTGGACTACAGCTCCATCAATGTAAAAACCGTTGGCGCAGAAAATATCCCAACCAAAGGAGGTGCCATTTTTGCCGCCAATCACCCACTAGGCGGAACGGATGCCCTGGCTATTTTAGTAAGTATTGGACGCTATAGAAGCGATGTGAAGTTCTTAGCTAACGACCTCTTGGAGCAAATTATGAACCTTAGAGGATTATTCGTGGGCATTAATGCCTTTGGCACCAACGCCCGTGAAAATATCCGCAAGGTAGATGAGCTCTTCGCTAGCGATAACGCCATATTTATTTTCCCAGCAGGATTAGTTTCTAGAATGACACGCTACAAAGTAATCCGAGATCTGGATTGGAAAAAAACTTTTATCACAAAAGCTAAGCGTCACCAAAAGCCGGTGGTACCCGTGCATATCAGTGGCCGACTCAGCCCCAGATTTTACACCGTAGCCAAGATTCGTAAGTTCCTTCGAATCAAAATCAATATTGAAATGCTTTTTCTAGTAGATGAGATATTTAAACAGAAAGGCAACGACATTACCATTACATACGGCAAACCCATTGCACCTGAGACCTTTGATAAAAGTATGACCGATGACCGTTGGGCTTACCAAGTAAAGAAACAAGTGTACGAACTCGTTGAATAAACC
>DMCR01000101.1 GCA_003445735.1 Cryomorphaceae bacterium | reverse complement strand
CATACTGAAACCCATAATCTTTGCGGTAGTAAGTATCGGAGAGCACGGCACCTTTGATCAGGTCTTGCTTGTTTTCTAAAACAGTCCCTAGTGAAGAGGTGTCGAGGTCTGTTAGCAGTGTGTCTAGATAGGCATTAAAGACGTCCTTGTAATAAGGAACATCGAGAAAGCGCTCAACGAGTGGGCGGTTACTTTCGTGCCAATTGTTGAGGTTTCTATTGGCCCAATCGACTCCAAACCAGTCGATACCAAACGTATTGTCAAGATCATACTCTATGAACACAAATTTGCCGTTGGAAGGCTGTCGGTATAGGTAGAAGTTGTTTTTGTTGAAGGCATAACCGTCCCAATGCCCAATGAGTATTTCTGTGGCTAGTGTCTTTAGGTAGTGATTGACTTCGAAGTTGCGTTCCATGTAACACGGAAAGTCGCTGTCGCTGATATTGTTTAAAGAGTCTAAAAAAAGAATAAACGCACTATAATCGTTTGAATCTTTGTTGGTTTTAAGTTCATAAACACTGCGGTAAGAATTCGGGTTACTGCCCCAGTAAGTCAGGTCCGCACCCCAACTTGCTTTGTAGAGGTTGCCGCCGTCATCATTTATGAATCTTTTTTGGAGAAACTCATCGTCAATATGTTCAACATTCAGGTACAGACCGCGGTAATTTCCATTGAGGTAGAGCTTTACAAAGCTTGTTCTCGAAGCAATTAATCCATACCGCTGCAGAAGATGTAGGCTGGTCCAGTAGCGTAGTAAGGAAGGGTCATTGTGTTGCCCAATCAAGTTCATTTTTTCAATACCCTTCAATTTTTGTCCAACGACGTATTCGTTGAACGACACCTTAAAGCCTTTCTTTTTGGCATTTCTAGAGGTGTTTCCGCGCACCCGAAATCCTACGCTCTGAAGGGTATCTGAAAAATTGGCGCTTTGGTAGCGGAAAACGGCTGGAAAGTGATGGTCGGTAAATAGGCTGTCGCCTAAAAGTGTGTTTAAATCAGCAGCCGACACGGTGATGTGAATTTCTGCGACCTCGTCCTGTAGAAATGCCTCGTTGTTTTCTGGGTGCACGAAGGCTTGGCCCAGCATGAAGGTGGGCAGTAGGGTGAGGTAGATAAGCGTTCTCATTCCTAGCAAAGATGGGCGCATGGTGGTTTAGGTATGAGTTAAAGCTTGATGCCCTTTGGGTTGCCCTTGAGGTAGACCTCGATGAAGTTGCGCAGGAATCCGATGCCATACCCTTCATTCATTGTATGGGTCGTTTGCACGGCTAGGACGGCGACGGCAAGGCCCTCTTTGGAAAGGGCGCTAATAAAGACCGCAATCATGTATAGTACATAGAGTGCAAACGGCATAACGTACACGCTATCGTGGAAATAGAAGATACCCACGAGCGCAAGGATGGCCGTGAGGTGGCGGTAGAGGGTGAAGACCAGCGGAAAGAGGTGGGTCAATTTTAGGTTGCCCGGGTGTGCCTTGGCGAGCAAAGGACGGGCGGCGCCGAAGCGGAAGACCTGGCCGCGGAATTGCTTGAGCGTGGCGCGGCGCTTGTGGTACACGTGGGCTTCGGGGATGAATCGGCTGATGGCACTTGCTTTTTGAAGGCGGAGGCTGAGCTCAACATCTTCGCCACAGACGAAGTTTTCGTCGTAGCCCCCTACCGCGCGAAAGAGCTCGGCGCTCATACCCATGTTGAAGCCGCGCGGTTGGTATGAGGTCAGAGTGTTTTTGCCGCCGCGTATGCCTCCTGTGGTGAGGAAGCTGGTCATCGAAAAGTTTATGGCTTTTTGCAAGTCGGTGAAGTCAGCTGAGGCCGCGTCGGGACCGCCGAAGAGCGTGGTGTCCGGGTGTGTTTCGAGGAAGGCATCAATGGCGCGGAGGTAGCCGGGCGGGATGATGCAATCGCTGTCGAGGAAGATGAAATACTGAGCCGTGGCCAAGGAGGCTGCGCGGTTGCGGGCATCCGAGACGGGCAGGTATTCCTCGTAATAAATTTGAAGCGGTAATTGGTCCAGATAAGGGGCCAATTCTGGTCGCAATGTATCCCCCGGGGTACCGTCGCCTAGGATGATTTCAAAACCACTTTGCGGGTAGTCCAATACGGTGAGGCTTTGGAGGAATTCGGTGACTTCGTCCGGGCGCTTGAACGTCGGAGAAATCAATGCATACTTTGGGTAAGTGGCAGCTTGGGCCATTAATCCAAACCTATTTTATCGTTGATCGTATAATCATGTCTCTTATTACTCTCGCGCAACAACAACTCGGCAATGAATCCCACTCCAAACAGTTGAACCCCAATAATGGTCAGGGCTAGGAGGATGTAGAAGAGTGGATTTTCAGTAATTAATCGGGCCTCTACCCCAGTGCTCATCGCCCAAAGTTTATACCCACCAAGGTAGGCCAATAGCGCGATGCTCATGGTGAACATGAGCGTTCCGGCGGCGCCGAAAAAGTGCATAGGACGGCGACCAAACTTGCCCATCACCGCTAGGGTGGCCAGGTCGAGGAAGCCGTTGATGAATCGATCTAAGCCGAACTTGGTGGTGCCGTATTTGCGGGCCTGGTGCTGAACTACCTTCTCCCCGATCTTGCCAAATCCTTTGTTTTTGGCCAAAAACGGAATGTAGCGGTGCATCTCGCCGTAGACTTCAATATTGTGTACTACCTCAAGGCGGTAGGCTTTCAAACCACAATTAAAGTCATTGAGTTTAATCTTTGATATGCGACGGGTCGCCGCATTAAAAAGCTTGGTCGGAATGGTCTTAGTTAGCGGATCGTAACGCTTCTGCTTCCAGCCACTTACCAAATCATAGCCCTCTTCCAAGATCATTTTACGCAACGCTGGTATTTCCTCCGGGCTGTCCTGAAGGTCGGCGTCCATGGTGATGACCACCTGGCCTGAGGCAGCTTTAAATCCTTGATTCAAGCCCGCACTTTTGCCTTGGTTCCGGCGGAATGAAATGGCCTTGACGTTGGCATTTTGCGTGCGAAGTTCCTGAATGACCTGCCAGCTGTTATCGGTAGAGCCGTCGTTGACAAAAATGATTTCATAGGTATAGCCCTCACGGTCCATGACACGCGAAATCCACTGGGTCAATTCCGGTAAACTCTCATCCTCATTGAACAGAGGGATAACTATGCTCAGATCTAAAGTGCTCATCTTTTTGTTTAGAGGACAGGTTCGTTCTTTTTCATGACGGCGGCTAAAATCAAGCTAATCACTAGATAGAATACACTAACTAGCGTCAATCCTTTGAATTGGCTCTTTACCCCAAAAGAATCTCGCTTCTCGAGTTCCGCGATAGCTTCCTCAACCTGGGCATCATCAGCACCAAATTTTTCAAGTATTTCATAGGTAAACTGTAAGGTCTCCTCTTCCATCAACGCCTTAAAATCTGTGTCTATTACATTAAACATTAAAATATTGAAAACAACAGCCACCGTTGTTCCTAAGATTAAACCAAATGAAGAAACCCCCAAGGCTGTCTTGTACGAAATATATCCGCCGTTAGCTTTTCGGGCAGAATTAATCGCGTAAAAACCTAGGGCAATGGGTAATAACCACTGACTGAAAAATCCAATCCACCAGTTCTTAAACATGAAACTTGGATCACCCAAGTAACTTATCATAAACATGGTGATTCCAAATACGATAACAATTAAGGCGAGTTTCTGGCCATGAGGCTTTATTAAATATGTGTCAGTTTGCATAGCTGTTATGAATTTTTGCGGTTGCAACAAATATAGGCCAATAGGACCGATTAAAAATTGTTAAAATTCGTTGGTGGCGGGGACTTTGTTCACGTAACTTTGCGCCGGGCAAGTCTCACACAACCAGCTCCTGGTGAATCCCCCAGGGCGGGAACGCAGCAAGGGTAGTCGGTCGTAGCGGTGTGATGTGAGTAGCTTGCCTTTTTTTGTGCCCTAAAGTCTCGGGAATGCCTTACTTTTGACCTGGAATAAATTCAATACCACAACACATGAAATTTTTCATTGATACAGCGAACCTCGAACAGATTAAAGAAGCTCAGGAATTGGGCGTACTCGACGGGGTAACGACCAATCCTTCATTGATGGCTAAAGAAGGCATCAGCGGAACGGAAAACGTGAAGGCCCACTACAAGGCTATTTCTGATATCGTCGACGGTGATGTAAGCGCAGAAGTGATCGCCACTGAGTACGACGCAATGATTAAAGAAGGAGAAGAATTGGCCGCTATCGATGAGAAAATCGTTGTGAAAATCCCTATGATTAAAGATGGGGTGAAGGCATTGAAGTACTTCTCGAGCAAAGGCATTAAGACTAACTGTACCTTAATCTTCTCTGCAGGCCAAGCCTTGATGGCAGCCAAAGCTGGCGCCACCTATGTTAGCCCATTCATCGGCCGTTTGGACGACATTTCTACCGACGGTTTAGATTTGATTGAGAGCATCCGCGTGATCTTCGATAATTATGATTTCGGCACTGAAATCTTGGCCGCCTCTGTACGTCACCCGATGCACATCATCGAATGTGCACAGATTGGTGCGGACGTGATGACAGGGCCATTGAGCGCAATGGAAGCTTTGTTAAAACACCCATTGACAGATATTGGTTTGGCGAAATTCTTAGCAGATCATGCCAAAGCAAACAAATAAACTTAACTCAAATTTTTGACCCTAAGCCCTGCAAGAATGCGGGGCTTTTTTCTACCTTTTTGTAGTTGAAATTCTCTTGCCCCATGGTATACACCCTCTTCCCTTTTAGTCTAAATATGAGTACTGTTCGAGAGTGTGTGGCTCGCTTTGAAAAAGGTGATGTCGCCATCATTCCTACTGATTCAGTCTATGCCATTGCAGGGGATTTTCAGCATCCCAAGGCCTTGGATAAATTAGCTAAAATCAAAGGAGAATCCATTACGGAAGCAGAGTTCAGCTTTCTTTTTACCAGCATTTCTCAGGTTTCAGAATACACGCAAAGTTTGGACGGCCCCACTTTTAAGCTGGTGAAGAAATGTCTGCCAGGGCCCTACACCTTGGTACTGGAAGCCAATATTAATCTCGCCCGCAAGCTCGGCCAAAAGCGAAGTACCATAGGAGTGCGAATTCCGGATAATCCCATCGTATTAGCCTTGGCCGAACGCTTGGGACGTCCGCTCGCCTCGGCCTCTTTACACCACGATGACGATATTTTACAATATCCCACAAATCCGGATGAAATCGTCGCGAAATATGCTGGCAAGGTGGATTTTATCATCGATGGCGGTTGGGGAGACAACATCCCGTCCACAGTTATTGATTTAAGCGGTGAGGTGCCTACCCTGCTCAGATCGGGCAAAGGCGATCCCGATGTGATTTGACCCAAAGGATAAGGCCTCTACGATCGAGCTTGCCTCCGTCGACCTCCGGCCACTCTGAAAGTAATAGGTAATGCTTGGGGCGTTGGTTTTTAGGCCACTGATTCAGAAGTGCTCTAATCTGCTCTATCTGACCTAGGTTAGATAGGATGAGCACAGGTAATTGGCCGAATACCTCATCTTCTATTGGCGCTATGGCGGCACTAATGCCTTCATCTGCGAGAGCCTGTTCCCATTGCTCTGGATGAATCTTAATACCACCAGAATTGATGACAAAATCCAAGCGTCCTTCTATGTTAAACTCACTATCATTATGCAGGATAGCAGCATCTTTTGTCACCAATTCTTTTATGCCCAAATGCGGTGAACGCAACACCAAAGCACCTTCCGCATTCACTGAAAAGCGCGTACTACCCACCGCTCGATATACTTTTTCATTTAACGCACGAACCGCCACATGAGAGGCCGTTTCTGTCATCCCATATCCAACATATACTTCGGTACCCTCAGGACAGTTCGCCACAGGAGCGGTACTGCCTCCAAGCAACACTTTTTTTATTCCTTCTTGCCAAAGCAAACTTTGAAATTGCGGAACTGTCAGTGGAATAAAATCAATGATGGTTCTAGGGAGGTCCAAGGATATTTTGGGTTCCACCAAATGTAGCTCCAACCCCCCAACCAAGGCCCGGACCACCATCATGGCCCCACCAATACGGTCCGCAGGAAGGCCTAAAACCGCCACCGCGCCTGGGGCCAAATCAAAATGTTCCAGCGTAGCTCGTGCACTTTGCGCCAATCTCACTTTGGGGTGATGCCAAACTTTAGGCACCCCCGTACTTCCACTGGTGGATATCGGTAGAAATTCAGCGTCGGAAAGCCAAAATTTCACCACCTTTTGAACCCCCGCAACATGGAATGGAACCTCTTGTAAATCAACAAGTTCTTCTGGCGAAAAGCACTGGTTATTCCAAATAAATGTGGTAGGCATCAAAAATGTGTAAATTCGGTATAGTTCTTGCGTAAATGTGCGCACTATGATCCGATTCAAAATCATTTCAATATACACCATCGTGTTGGTTTTTTCCTTGTCAGGAAAAGCTACGAGTGTAGAAAGTTTAAGGTGGGTCACGGTAATGACAGACCAGAGCCACGAGCCTATTGAAGGGGTTTCGGTCATGATCAACCAGACTTTCGTGGGAGAGACTGGGCCATTGGGGAGATTACTCCTACCAGATGGCGCACCCGGGGACCTCATCGGATTCTACCACACCAGCTACTCCCCTGCTTTTGTGTCCAGATTAGAATTGGGCACCCTTGAATACAACATTTACCTCCACGAAAGCGTCCTCAACATTCAAGAGGTCGTGATCAAAGCGAACCGAATCAAACAGGATTACCAGCGCACCGCCAAGGAAATCCGTACCATCGATTCGAAACGCATGGACGAGCAATACCAAGCTAATGCTGCCGATGCCCTAAGCATAGACCCGAATATCTTCATTCAAAAGAGCCAAAGCGGTGGTGGGTCGCCCATGATACGAGGGATGAGTACCTCGCGAGTGCTGCTAACCGTTGACGGCATCCGCATGAACAATGCCATCTTCCGGGCCGGTAACGTCCACAATGTAATCAGCTTAGATCCCGAATCTATCGCTAACCTTGAGATTAGCCTAGGGCCTGGTAGCGTATTGAACGGCTCGGACGCTATGGGTGGTGTGATGAACATCAATACCTATGAAGCACATTATGGCGATTCTACAGAGGTATTGCAGAGTTTAGTCTTCACATTATCGAATCAAAGTAGCCAATTAGCCCGTCGACCGAATTTCCGAATAAACTACGGAGGATTGAATTGGGCCGGAATGACCTCCATTACCTTCTCACAGTACCAAAATGTCCGCATGGGTAAAAATGTCCTTGGATGGACGCCCGAATCCCACCTAGATAACACCCTTTCGAACTTCTTTACCGCCCGCTTCGGAAACCTCGACACCATCTTGGTCAACGAAAACCCGTATATCCAAGCTAACACTGGCTACGACCAGCGAAATTTCACTAACAAATTCAAAATCCGAATCTCCCCGCGAACCGAAATTAAAGCAGGCCTTCACGGAAGCATCACCACGGACATCTCACGTTATGACCGAATGATGGAAATGAAAGGAGATATGCCCAAGTATGCGAAATGGAACTACGGACCTCAGATTTGGTCCCTAGGCTACATCGCCTTGGAAAACCGCACCAACACACGCTTCTCAGATTGGATTAAGGTTACAGTGGCCGGGCAATATTACGAAGAAAGCCGAGATGTGCGAAAGCTCAAAAATTTAGAAAGTAAGGTGCAGCGAGAGCAGGTCTACATTGGCCAATTCAACTTAGAGGCTAGTAAAAAATTAGGCACACACTCCAAACTTGTCTACGGGGCCGAATATATCCAAAATAATCTGACCAGCACCGCATGGAAGTACCACGAGCTTGTTCCAGATAACACCTGGCCCGCACAAACGCGCTACGCCGACGGCAGCCTTTGGCAAAGCACCTCCGGATATGCCATGCTCCACTCCGACCTAAGCGATAGACTCAGTGCCAGTGGTGGCATTCGACTCAACGGCGTAAAATTGTTTACCCCTATCTCATTCAATGGCTTTGTACAAGATACCTACCTCCAATTCCTCGCACCGTCAGCCGAATTAGGCCTCACTTATTTCCGCCAAACGTTCAAATATTTTCTCAACCTAAGTACTGGTTTCCGTGCGCCTAACATCGATGACGCGAGCAAAGTATTTGATTCACAACCTGGGGCGTTAATCATTCCCAACCCCGATCTCCACGAAGAGCGATTGTACAGTGTAGAAATGGGTATGAAGCAAAAACTCGGAGACCGTTGGGCTTTGGACGCGAGCTTCTACTATAGCTACCTAGATGAAGCCATGGAACGAGCACCGTTCGACTTTGGCGGCCGGGACAGCGTGTTTTACGAAGGACAGCTCTCTCAAGTATTAGCCGTGCAAAACATCGACTACGCTCGGATTTGGGGCTACCAGTTCGGCGTTCGCTCCGATATCTCCAAAAATCTCCACTGGCTCTTGCACTGGGCACACCCGATCGGCATAGATAGCCAAGGTAACCCTCTACGTCATGCGAACCCCTTCAATGCCACCTCGACTTTGAGCTACAGTAAACATAAGTTCAGAACGAATGTGATTTTAAGGTACAACGGTTCCGTAGATGCAGAAGACATGCCATTCTCCGAAAAAGACAAACTGCACATGTACGCCATCAACGACGAAGGCCTACCTTACTCACCTTCTTGGTACACCATCAACATCCACGGCTCCTATCACTTCTCGAAAAACATCTTGCTTCGCGTGGGACTTGAGAATCTGATGAATGTACGCTACCGCCCCTATGCGAGCGGTATCGCCGCTCCAGGACGCTCAGTATTCTTCTCTTTGCGCATGTCAGTTTAAGATAACGCGCTGAGATCCCAAGATTTTTGAATATGGTCGATCAATTGTAATTGACCACCTACCACCCGATGGGGTGCCGGTAAATTGTTGATGTACAAACTCCCCGTACCCAATCCTTGCGGCAACAGGTTGTTCTTTGTCGAAGCCCATTGTGCAATGGCGTTCATCCCCACATTGCTCTCCAATGCACTGGTTACCCACCACTCAATGCCACGCGCTTCTGCCAATTCAATCCAATGGTCCGCGCCTCTCCATCCACCAATAAAACTTGGCTTGAGGATGATGTATGACGGTATAATCTGATCGAGCAACATCTCGCGCTCCCCCTTTTCAACCAGGCCTATCAAACTCTCGTCCAAGGCCACGGGAGTGTGCGCCCTACGTACAAGCTCTGCCAAATCCTCCCTGTGATCCACCGCTAAAGGCTGTTCGATGCTATGCACGGCCAAACCTGCTAACACTTGGTCCACCTCCAGCGCCTCTTTAAGCGTAAAGGCACCATTGGCATCGAGGCGTAAGGTTAATTCTTTCTTGGAAAATTCCTTTCTAATGCCTTCCAACAAAGCCTGCTCCATCGCCCAGTCAATGGCACCCACCTTCATTTTCAATGTGGTGAATCCCTCCTCCAACCGGCGGCTGATCTGATCCAACATGAAGGACTCGTCCCCCATCCAAATCAATCCATTGATCGCAATCGACTCCTCACCCTGGCTATACGGCGTTTGGAAATGCTGAAAACCGTGCTGCAAATGGCTAAAGGCCTGCTCGAGAGCAAACTGTATACTCGGAAACTGCGCATTCGCCACATACAACTCTTCTAATCCCAAACTGATGTTTTGAGCCGTCCAATGCAGCTGCGCCTCGAGCTCAGGGACATCATCCATGCTCAAACCACGCAAGATGCCCACTTCGCCCCATCCCACAGGAAACGGGGCTGAAGCATCTTCAATTTTCAAAAAATAACTCTGCTTTTTACGCAATACCCCGCGCGACGTGCCGGCGGGTTGCTTGAAAATCAGATCATATGAGCTGAAACTGGCACGCATCATTGTATGTTTAAAGCCAGAGCTGTCCCTACACAAAAGAGCAAGGTCATCATGGCCATGGGTCTTAATAATTGGTCCAATTCCATCGGCTCCATCGCCTTCGTAAAAGCCTTGAACACCACTCGCGAGAGTAACAATCCAAATAAAATATGAAACACGAGCAGGGCCTGATTTCCGTCAAGAAGCGCCCAATACAGTGCAAAAACCAAGCTCAGAATATTGCCTATCATCAGTAAGGCCTTGAAATAACCGCGGCCCCACTTCTTGCCCATGCGAACCACCAAGGTCAGTTTACCGGCTTTGGCATCCGTATCCATATCTCTGAGGTTGTTCAGGGTCAGTACTGCGGCACTGTAAGCCCCAGTCACCAAAGCCGGTAGGAGAAAACTCCAATGCAACGGCGCATATAATGCCGCCGATCCTAGCACCCCAACTAGTCCAAAAAATAAAAAGACGAAGAAATCACCTCCACCCCAGTAAGCATAGGGCTTCGGTCCCATCGTATAAGAGGTTGCCGCAGCGACTGCAGCAATATTCAGCACGAAAAACACATAAAACAGCACCTGCCCATAGAATACAAGAAACACCAAGGTTCCCCCGCTCATCAGCGCTAATACCGTCCAAAGTCTTACTGCACGCTTCATCGCCGGGATAGTGATCAACCCGCTGGCAATGGCCCGCTTTTCCCCTGCTCTATGGTCGTCCGTACCGCGCATCCCGTCGCCCAGATCGTTAGCATAATTTGATAATACTTGGTAGGCACAAGAAGTAAAAACCGCTAAGGCAAAAATCCACCAGTCCACAACAGTACTGACCTTATAGGCCAAACCGGTTCCCAATGCGATCACGGCAAAGGCCAAGGGCAACGTGCGTAATCTTGCAGCAGAAATCCAATGTTTAAGAGATGCCATCTTGTAGCATTTTAAAGACCTTTAGATTGAAATTCTGATTCGTTTTACAATTGACTAATTCTATTCCGTTCACTTCTCCAAGAGCCTGCTCCAATGCTTCTTTTGTACTTACCTCCTTATACACCACACCAAAGGCAGCAGATAATCCCGCAAAATCAACGTCCTGAGCATTGGCAAACACGCGACGTGCTTCTGAACCCGTCTTCGCCGTTCCCGACAACCAATCAAAAATGCCGCCCACCCCGTTATTGAGGACATAAATCCTGAGGTTTTGTGGTAATTCAGGAGCATACAATCCATTATGGTCGTAGAGGAAACTTTGATCGCCTAGGATCACCGCATGTGCACACCCAGGATCGGCCAACGCCGCGCCAATAGCCGTGCTCAAACTCCCGTCAATGCCCGAAACACCTCGGTTACCGTACAACCTAACGGGATTAGGGAAGTAATTAAAATAACGAGCGATAGAGCTGTTTCCTAAATGAAGGACAGTATCCGTACCCAAGGACTCCACAATCATCTGGAAGGCAGCCCCATCTGACCAGGGCAAATCCGGTACAATAGTGTTTTTCTTTGGTGCTTGAATAAACTGGGAAGCCTTTGCAAAGTTGACTAAATAGTCCGGTCCTACACGAAGGTGTTCCACCTCAGCATCCAATACGTCCCAACACTGGAACCGGTCCAAATGAATGTGATGATCAATGCCAAGACTTCTCAAATATTGCTTGGGCTTTTTATTGATCCACTGACCGCCAATGCTGATAATAGCCTTTGGACGGTGGTGCATAATTTCCTCTAACCGCACGGCGGATCGATGGTCCAATACCCCACTCATCGGGTCTGCGAAAAGCGTCCAGTTTACCTCCGCTTCCAATACAGCCCTCACGGCTTGGCTGTCCTTTGGAGATAATTGACCCGCGATAACCGCTACACTTTCTGCACCTTCTAATAAGGGAAAGTTTGGGCTCATCGGCAAACCGTATTTGGTCACAATATCATCAGGGCTGTTTAGTTGTATGGATTTTGGTGCCTCTCCTTGCTCGTACAGCGGCTCGTCAAAGGCCATATTCAAATGGATGGGACGCATTTCAAAGTGCATTGCTTGAAGGGCATATTGTAGGGCCGCCTGTACCTGTTCGTAGCAATCCTCCTCATGTAATTGTACGCTCGCCGCCACATGTGGCTCGTAAAACTCGCGCTGCACGCAGGTCTGTCCCTCACCTTTATTGATGCGTTCCTCTGGGCGGTCCGCGCTAAGAACAATCAAAGGAACGTGGGCATAGTAAGCCTCTAGAACTGCCGGGTAATAATTAGCTAATGCACTTCCGGAAGTACAACAAATAGCTACTGGGGCTTCGGTCACCTGACTACGTCCTAAAGCGTGAAAAGCGGCGCTGCGCTCGTCTCCGAGCACCATCATTTCGAAGGTGCCCAAAGCCTCTGCCGCAATGATTAGTGGTGCATTACGAGAGCCGGGAGAAAATACAATGTGCTTAACCCCTGCCTGAGCGAGAGCTTCTAACGTCCAATGTGCCGTGTTTTTGCTGGTTGTCATCTGAGTTGTACAGCGTCCTTGAGAGCAGAGATCTTATATTCGGTCTCCATCCACTCATTCAAAGGTACGCTGTCCTTCGTTATCCCACCCCCAGCAAAGAACTGAATTCCATTCGCATGCCATTTCATGGTTCGCAAGAGCACATTTGCATAGATTGTGTCCTTCACCCAAGCTAAATAGCCTGTATAAAGTTCACGTGGATAGGATTCAATTTCACGTAAAGCCGCCAGTGCAGCTGGGGTCGGCGTTCCACAAACGGCAGGTGTAGGATGCAGGGCCTCCAAGGTTTCGAAGACTTCAAGTTGACTGTTGTCGGTGTTCACCCAGGTCATCAAATGCTCAACAGGCCCGGCCTCGAAGGTGGTCTGCGGGGTGCGGCGTACGTGTCCCCCGAGGTTTTTCAGGGTACGATGAATCTCTGTGGTGACAAATTTTTGTTCTTTTATTTCTTTCTCGCCCCAATTTATGCCACCGCTCAATCGTGTACCCGCCAATGACATGGAGCGAAACCCACGCTCAGTGCCCTCCAAGAGCACTTCTGGTGAAGCGCCCATCCAACTACCAAAGTGTTCGTGTTGGAAGGCAAATACCGTACAGTTTGGAAAATGATTACACAATGATTGGAAAGTTGCTGGAGCATCCGCAACTTCTGTTGACATGAAATGTGTGCGACTCAAAACGACCTTCTGCACCTCATGCTGCTTGATTTTCTGAAGGACTTGGCTAACTTCGTTTTGATAGCTCTCTGCGCTTTTGTTCTCCCAAAAGTCAAGTGCAACTTGGCCAAATTCACCCCAGAAATCCTCTACTTTTAAGGATTCTTCC
>DMCR01000180.1:547-3041 GCA_003445735.1 Cryomorphaceae bacterium | reverse complement strand
CAGGATCAAACTCTCCATTGTAATGTTGTTGTTTGTTTCCTAGCTATTAACTCAAGGATAATTGACAAGGTTTTTTGCATTCCTTGTTTCTTAAACCAATATGTAAAGAACGTTTCTCAAAGTTTCCAATCCTTCGATTGGGGCGGCAAATGTACGCAGGTTTTTTGAACCCACAAGATTTCCTGGGAAATATTTTTGGACTTTTCACAGTCCTCTGGAAGTGCCGTTGCATTTCCTATTTCCAACCCTTTGAACCCTTTGTTTTGTTAAGGAGGGCAAATGTACAATGGCTTTCGGGTTTGTCAATATTTTTGAAGACTTTTTTCTGACTTTTTTTGACCTTGTTGAAACACAGTGGTTTGTGATTTTAGTCTGGTCCTTTAATTTGATTTTGGAGTATTCCTGAACCTAGAGTGTTCGACCGGCGGATACCACTAAATAACTGCAGAAAAAAGAGCGTGCTTCTATCAAAGCGGCTGCAAATGCATGCGGGCATTTTACATGTGCAATAATTGTTATAAACTTTTTTGAGATAGTTTTCGTTTACCTTGGTTATCAAGGAGTTGATAGCGATACTGGGATGATTTTTCCGCGCATTACTTGGCCTGCACTACTAGCAAAGTTATAGATGAAGGGACTCAGTTCCTCTGGCTTAAGAGGTGCCACATACCCTGGGAAGGCTTCAGAAAGCATTTCGGTTTGGACAGCACCTAGGGCCAGAGCGTTGAATGACCACTGGGATGAGTCCGCAAATTCGGCCTGAAAGCATTCCATAAGTACATTGATAGCTCCTTTGGAGGATGTATAATTGGTCAATCCGGGAAACTTTACACTGCCTTGAACGCCTCCTACGGAACTTATAGCGACCACATGAGCATTATCGGAAAGCTGAGGAAGGAGTCTTTGCGTCAACAAATACGGTCCGAAGACATTTATACTGTAGCAAAACTGTAAATCTTGAGCGGTCATTTCAGCCATTGGTTTATTTACAAGAGCCCCTGCATTGTGAATGAGTACATCAACTGAGTAAGAAGGCAGGTTGGTTTGTGTGGGATTTTGAAGATCATAGACCACCAATTCTAAATTGGACCCATATTCCTCCTTTAATCCTGAAAGAGGATCAAGATTTCTAGTCAGGACAATGACCTTCCAATCGTTTTGTAAGAACTCTTTTACCGTGGCCAAACCGATGCCGCGAGAGCCTCCAGTTATCCAAGCAACCTGCTTCATGTTTTTGCGTTTTACATAATATGAATACAAAAATGGCCCGAAACAAGTTCGGACCATTCAAATTTGGAGGCAAATTTTCACCGGATTATACCAACATGGTCACCGGGTTTTCCAAATATTCTTTTAGTGATTGCAAGAATGCTGCTCCGCTCGCACCATCCGCAACACGGTGGTCCAAACTCAACGTCACTTTCATAACGTTGCCAGGAACAACTTGGCCATCCTTAACGACTGGGACTTGCTTGATACCGCCTACAGCAAGAATTCCTGCATCTGGTGGGTTCACAATAGCAGTGAATTCTTCTACACCGAACATTCCTAAGTTAGAAATAGTAAAGGTGTTGCCTTCCCAATCTGACGGTTGAAGCTTCTTATCTTTGGCCTTTCCGGCAAGGTCCTTCACGCTTGTAGAGATGTGAGATAGGGCCATTTGGTCTGCATGCCGCAAAACGGGCACCAACAATCCGTCCTCAATGGCCACGGCGACGCCGATGTGTACGTGATCGTTTATTCGGATAAAGTCTTCCATCCATGAGCTGTTGACTGCTGGGTGCTTCTTCAAAGCCAAAGCTGTTGCTTTTACTACGAGATCGTTAAAGCTGATTTTCACCTCGCCCGATGCATTCATCGCTTTACGTGCGGCAATAGCGTTGTCCATATCAATGTCCATCGTCACATAGAAATGTGGCGCAGTGAATTTGCTTTCGCTCAAACGCTTCGCAATGACTTTGCGCATTTGGCTCACAGGGTAATCCGTGTAGTTCTCTACGCCGGCTGGAGCCGATGGTGCTGGAGCTGCTGCCGCAGCGCCTGGCTGAGCCGATGTATGGAATGCAGGATTGAATGAATCTACATCGCGCTTCACAATACGACCGTGATCGCCCGAACCTTGAACCATGTTTAAGTCAATGCCGCGATCTGCTGCTAATTTACGAGCAAGAGGTGAAGCTTTCACGCCGCTGTCAGTGGTCACTGGTGCCGCAGGAGCAAGTGCTGCTGCCGATGATGCTACTGGAGCGGGCGCTGGAGCTGGAGCTTCTGCTGGTTCAGGGGCTTCTACCGGTTCGGGGGCTACCTCTTCAGCAGGAGCCTCTGCAGGAGCAGCATCGCCAGCTTTCAAAGCTTCAATATCCTCACCTTCATCTCCTAGAATAGCCAATACGGTATCCACAGGAGCAGTTTCGCCCTCACCAGTTCCAATGTAAAGGAGTTTACCCTCTTGACCTGGGAATGCTTCAAATTCCATGGTGGCTTTATCGGTTTC
>DMCR01000180.1:0-243 GCA_003445735.1 Cryomorphaceae bacterium | reverse complement strand
TTCCATGGTGGCTTTATCGGTTTCAATTTCTGCCAACAAATCGCCTTCATTTACTGTGTCGCCAATTTTCTTGTGCCATTTCGCTACAACCCCTTCGGTCATGGTATCTGACAATCTTGGCATGTTAATTACTATAGCCATGTTCTTCTGTGTTATTCAGTGATGAATGGGTAATCTTGCTGAGCGTATACGCCTTGGTATACTTCTGATGGATCTGGGAAATCGCTTTCTTCAGCAAACTTC
>DMCR01000008.1:9621-9763 GCA_003445735.1 Cryomorphaceae bacterium | reverse complement strand
CTACATCATTTCTGGGATTAAAGAGGCCAAAGAAGTAAAGGTTGGTGATACCATCACTGCCGTTGCAAACCCTGCTGCTGAGGCCATTGCTGGATTCGAAGAGGTGAAGCCCATGGTGTTCGCCGGGATTTATCCTGTGGAT
>DMCR01000008.1:0-9203 GCA_003445735.1 Cryomorphaceae bacterium | reverse complement strand
GCACTTGGTTTCGGATTCCGTTGTGGATTCTTGGGCATGCTCCACATGGAGATCATCCAAGAGCGTCTCGAGCGCGAATTCAATATGACCGTAATTACTACGGTCCCAAACGTTAGCTACAAAGCCTACATGAAAAAGGATCCAGGTAAAGCCATCTGGGTACAAAACCCCACCGACTTCCCCGATCCAACAAAAATGGATTATATGGAAGAACCGTTCATCAAAGCACAAATCATCACCAGCGCAGAGTTTGTCGGCGCAGTGATGAATTTATGCATTGGTAAACGTGGCCAATTAACCAACCAGACCTACCTCACTAGCGACCGTGTAGAATTGAGTTTTGATATGCCGCTCGCTGAAATTGTATTTGATTTCTACGACCGATTGAAAACCATTTCGAAAGGGTATGCTTCTTTCGACTACCACCCTATTGGGTACCGTGAAAGTGTCCTTGTTAAGGTGGATGTAATGCTAAACGGTGATCCTGTAGATGCATTGAGTGCGTTGATCCACAAAGACAACGCATACAATATTGGCAAAAAAATGTGTTTAAAGCTTAAGGAGCTAATTCCAAGACAGCAGTTTATGATTGCCATTCAAGCAGCTATTGGGAATAAAATCATCGCTCGTGAAACCTTGAGCGCATTGCGTAAGGACGTTACAGCGAAGTGTTACGGTGGTGATATTTCACGTAAGCGCAAGCTTCTTGAAAAGCAAAAAGCGGGTAAGAAACGCATGCGCCAGCTTGGTAATGTTGAGATTCCTCAAAGCGCCTTTTTAGCGGTTCTAAAGCTGAACGATTAAGATCTTATTTGTTGCTACTCAGTGAAGCGAATAGGTAATCGCGGTTCATACGCGCGATGTTTTCTAGGGAAATGCCCTTTGGACATTCTACCTCACAAGCACCGGTATTGGTGCAGTTACCAAAGCCTTCTAGGTCCATTTGATTCACCATATTCAATACACGCTCCTTTGCCTCAGGCTGTCCTTGCGGAAGCAATGAGAACTGGCTGATCTTCGCAGATGCGAACAACATTGCCGAAGAGTTCTTACAAGTGGCTACACAGGCACCACAACCGATACAGGTTGCTGCATCAAAAGCCTTATCTGCATTTTCCTTTGGTACAGGAATAGCATTCGCATCTATCGTATTACCAGAGGTGTTTACTGAGATAAAACCACCGGCACGCTGAATACGGTCAAAAGCAGAACGGTCTACCATCAAATCTTTGATGATTGGGAACGCCTTCGCACGGAATGGCTCAATGTAGATGGTATCGCCACTTTTAAACTCACGCATGTGCAATTGGCACGTCGTGATTTTACGGCCTGGTCCGTGAGCTTCACCATTGATAAATAGCGAACACATGCCACAGATACCTTCACGACAGTCGTGATCGAACACTACCGGCTCAATGCCTTGGTCGATCAACTGCTCGTTCAAGTAATCGAGCATCTCGAGGAAGCTCATGTCCTCCTCTACCCCAGAAATAGGGTACGTTTTCATTTCACCCTTTGCTTCAGGGCCTGCTTGTCTCCAGATCTTTAATGTTACATCCATAGTCTGAATTATTTGTAAGAACGAGTCTTCAATTCAACATTCTCGAAAGTCAATTCTTCTTTATGCAATTTGGCTTCTGCAGGAACACCTGTAAACTCCCATGCACTTACAAAAGTGAAGTTTTCGTCATCACGAAGGGCTTCACCTTCCTCACTTTGGTACTCTTCACGGAAGTGACCGCCACAGCTTTCCTTGCGCTCTAATGCATCTTTAGCCATCAACTCACCGAGCTCGATAAGGTCAGCCACACGACCCGCCTTATCTAATTCTGGGTTCATACCGTTTGCACTACCAAGTACACGAACATCAGCGTAGAACTCTTCACGCAACGCTTGGATATCAGCAATCGCTTGCTTCAAACCTTTCTCATTACGAGCCATACCTACTTCATTCCACATGATCTTGCCAAGACGCTTGTGGAAGAAATCAACAGATTTAGTACCGTTATTATTGATGAACTTATCTGTACGCTCACGAACTGCTTTTTCAGCTTCTTCAAATTCTAGAGAATCTGTAGAAATAGCGCCAGTACGAATATCTTTGCTTAGGAACTCACCTACCGTGTAGGGAGCAACAAAGTATCCGTCCGCAAGACCCTGCATCAATGCAGATGCACCTAGACGGTTCGCACCGTGGTCGGAGAAATTGGCCTCACCTAAAGCAAAACAACCTGGGATTGAAGTCATCAAATTGTAATCTACCCAAAGGCCACCCATGGTGTAGTGAACTGCTGGGTAAATCATCATAGGCTCCTTGTATGGGTTAGATGCAGTAATCTTTTCGTACATCTGGAAGAGGTTACCGTATTTCGCTTCAACGACCTTCTCGCCTAATGCTTTGATATCCTTATCTGATGGGTTCTTCATCCCTTTCACATGGGCTTGTTCGGCACCGTAGCGCATGATGGCTGCAGCAAAATCGAGGTATACCGCTTCCCCAGTCTTATTTACACCATAGCCTGCATCACAACGTTCTTTCGCTGCACGCGAGGCAACATCACGAGGCACAAGGTTACCGAAGGCCGGGTAGCGACGCTCTAGGTAGTAATCTCTGTTTTCTTCTGCGATATCGTTCGGATGTAGTTTACCCCCACGAATGGCTTCAGCATCTTCCTTTTTCGCAGGAACCCAAATACGACCATCATTACGCAACGACTCTGACATCAAAGTCAGTTTACTTTGGTTCTCGCCACTTACTGGAATGCAGGTTGGGTGAATCTGTGTGAAACATGGGTTTGCCATGTAGGCCCCTTTACGATGTGCTTTCCAAGCAGCGGTTACGTTCGATCCCATCGCGTTTGTGGATAGGAAGAAGACATTGCCGTACCCACCCGTACACAGAAGTACTGCGTGAGCACTGTGGCGCTCGAATTCTCCTGTCACCAGGTTCTTCGCGATGATACCACGAGCTTTGCCGTCCACGACAACAAGCTCTTGCATCTCGTGACGTGCATACATCTTCACACGACCTTTAGCGATCTGACGGTTCAATGCAGAGTACGCACCCAAAAGCAATTGTTGGCCTGTCTGACCTTTGGCATAGAACGTGCGGCTTACCTGTACACCACCGAAAGAACGATTGTCTAGCAAACCACCATAGTCGCGTGCAAAAGGAACACCTTGAGCCACACACTGGTCAATAATATTGCGGCTTACCTCAGCCAAACGGTGCACGTTGGCCTCTCTTGAACGGTAATCACCACCTTTGATCGTATCGTAGAACAGACGGTAGACCGAATCACCATCGTTCTGGTAGTTTTTCGCTGCGTTGATTCCTCCTTGTGCTGCGATAGAGTGTGCACGACGCGGAGAATCCTGGAAACAGAATGCTTTCACGTTGTAGCCCATCTCAGCCAATGAAGCCGCTGCAGAAGAACCGGCAAGACCCGTGCCTACTACGATTACATCAATTAATCTTTTGTTTGCAGGCGATACCAATGGTATCTCGCCTTTATGTTTTGTCCACTTCTCGCCTAATGGGCCTGCTGGAATCTTAGAATCTAATGCCATAGTAAGAGAATTATAGTGCTTGACCTGGTTGAACAACGAAAAGGAATACCGCTACAGCGATGAAGCCTGCAGGAATCAACCAAGCAAATGCCGTCATTACCTTTTCTATAAGCGGCGTGTATTTCGGGTGATTAACACCTAGAGTTTGGAACGCGCTTTGCGCACCGTGGCTCAAGTGGAATGCTAGGGCGATTAGGGCGAGCACGTAGAAGGCAGTGTACCACCACTGCTCAAAAGCAGTGACTGTCAAGGTCCAAAGGTCTTTATTGCCATTAGCATCTATAGCAAGCGTACCGAAATGCATTTCGTACCAGAAACTCTTCATGTGGACTACGATGAAAAACAATGTAAGAATGCCAAGCAACGCCATCTTGCGCGAAGCCCATGATGCATTGGCTGACTGATTTTCTTTCACATACCCAACAGGGCGTGCTGCTCTGTTTTGACGCGCCAACATGATTCCGTCCACGGTATGCAAAAGGATACTGATGTATGTCAAATAGGATAGGATTTTCACCACTGGAAAGGTCGTCATGAAGTGGCCGTATTCATTGAATGCAAGCTTACCTTCCTCACCAGTTACGAAAAGTTGAAGGTTACCCAATAAATGTCCAACTAAGAAGCTACACAAAAAGAGTCCTGTAGCAGCCATCCAATACTTCCGAGCTAGTGAAGAGCCAAAAAGACCTTTAGAAGTTGATGCCATAAGCGATGTTAAAGTTTAATAGCCTAATTTTAGCATTTCAAATTTACGGCACAGACTTTAGTCTGTACCAATGAAGTAGTATAAATCATAATAGAACTATTCTAAATTAATATAGTCACACCCTATCATGAGATATCATCAACTGAACCGAGAGATTTTTATTGAAAACAGAAGTCGTTTTACTGCACTAATGAAACCAAGTTCATTGGCCATTTTCACGTCAAACGATATCTATCCAACCAGTGCTGACGGGCATTTACCGTTCAAGCAGCACAGTGATATTCTATTTTTAAGCGGTGCAGATCAAGAAGAAAGTATCCTTGTTTTGTTCCCTGATGCTCATAAAGACAGCCTCAAGGAAGTCTTGTTTTTAAAGGAAACCAATGACCTTATAGCCGTTTGGGAAGGGGCAAAGTATACCAAGGACGAAGCCTTCGACATTAGTGGTATTAAAAGCGTTTTATGGTTGTCTGATTTCGAGCGAGTGTTCAACGAAATGGCAGTGAATGCAGAGCGTATCTACCTCAATGGGAATGAGCATTTGAGAGCGCATGTAGAAACAGAATTGCGTCACGACAGGATGAATAAATGGATTAAGCAACATTATCATGGCCATGAATTCGAGCGCAGCCAGCCTATTTTACATCGAGTTCGCGGGACCAAGACGGCACTTGAACTCGAAGTGATGCGTGAAGCGGCAACAATCACTACAAAAGGTTATGAACGCATTTTGAAATTCTTGAAGCCTGGGGTTTGGGAATACGAATTAGAGGCCGAGTTCATGCATGAGTTTTTAATGAACCGCAGTCTTGGCTTCGCATACACTCCTATTATCGCAGCAGGAAGTAATGCAAACGTATTGCACTACATTGAAAACAACGATCAGTGTAATGACGGTGATCTCGTACTCTTTGATGTGGGTGCAGAATATGGAAATTACACCTGTGATGTGACGCGCTGTTACCCTGTAAACGGGAAATTCACGGCACGTCAAGCAGAAGTATACAACGCCGTTTTAAGAGTACACGAAGGAGCCATCGCTTTGCTGCGTCCAGGTATTATGTTGGACGATTACCATAAGAAGGTGGGCGAACTGATGACCGAAGAACTTTTGAATCTAGGCTTGATTACCCCAGAGGATGTAGCAAACGAAGATCCTGCATGGCCAGCATATAAGAAGTACTTCATGCACGGCACCAGCCACTACCTCGGCTTGGACGTACACGACTACGGTTTATGGACTATCCCTGTAGAGGAAGGCATGGTATTCACTGTAGAACCTGGTATCTACATCCCTCAAGAAGGGTTGGGCATTCGCATCGAAGACGATATCGTGATCACCAAAGATGGTCACGAAAACTTGACGCGTGCCATCCCTAAGACAGTGGAAGAAATTGAGGCATTCATGGCCCAATAATGGCCCTAATACCTTTTAAAAACGGTCAACTACACTACCAATGGCTGCCTGGGAACCCGGTGCACAAGCCTTTGGTACTGCTGCACGGCTTTTTGGAAGATTCTCGCATGTGGGACAGATTGTCCCTGGCCTGGAATACACATGGTCCCGTGCTTATGATTGATTTGCCAGGTCATGGACAGAGCGATTCATTCGCCGCTGTACACACCATGGAGTTAATGGCTGACGCTGTGGATGCGGTGGTTCAATTTTGCCAGCTCCCCTCTTTCCATCTGTTAGGTCACAGTATGGGCGGCTATGTAGCCTTAGCCTATGCTGAATTACATCCGGAAAAACTGGAACAATTGGGGTTGTTTTTCTCTACCCCGCAGGCCGATTCTCCGGCGCGTCAGGTGATGAGGGATAAGGCAGCAGAATTGGTCCAACAGAATCACAATTCCTTCATTCGAGCGTCCATTCCTCAGCTCTTTGATACCACTATGCACGAGGCCTTCCAACCTGCGATTCACTGCCAGATTAATCAAAGTCTCGAGATGTCGGTGGAGGGAATTGTAGCGGCGATTCAGGGCATGAAAATCCGGAAAGACCGTACGCACATCCTCGAAAGTGGGGCCATTTCAGTGGGGGTTTTTGCAGGGAAATTGGACACTATTATTCCCTTTGATAGTGCGGAAAAATGGTCGTTAGCAAAAGGGGTGAACTACCGCTATACCTCGCCCTCGGGACATATGGGGCACATCACCCATCAAGAGGGCTGTATTGATGAAGTTCAGCGTTGGTGGTTGGGCGCCTAAGCCTGTCGGACTTATTGAAAAAAGAACGGGCGCCCGTAGCATTTTAAGAAAATTGGTCCTCCTTACACCACACCTTGATCTAGCATGGCATCCGCCACCTTCACAAAACCTGCGATGTTTGCGCCTTGCACATAATCCACAGAACCGTCTTCTTTGGTTCCATATTTCACACATGCAGCATGGATATCTGTCATAATTCGGCCCAAGTGACCGTCTACCTCTTCACGAGTCCAGCTCATGCGAAGGCTGTTCTGACTCATCTCCAGACCTGAAGTAGCCACACCACCCGCGTTTGACGCCTTGCCTGGTGAGAACAACACGCCATTGCTTTGGAAGTGCTCGACCGCCTCTGGAGTACAAGGCATGTTCGCACCTTCGCCAAGCGCAATCACTCCATTTGCCACCAATTTCTGAGCATCGTCGCCCTTCAATTCGTTTTGAGTCGCACACGGCAGGGCAACATCACACTTCACCCCCCATGGCGTGCCTTTGTGGAAAGTGATGTTTGAAAATGTATCAGCAGCCTCAGAAACACGTCCACGACGTACGTTCTTAAGCTCCATCACAAAATCTAATTGCTCACGGCTCATTCCTCCCTCACATACGATGTGCCCGGAGGAATCACTCATCGTCAAAACAGAAGCTCCGAGTTCCATGGCTTTCTCAGCAGCGAATTGGGCTACATTACCTGAACCGGAGATCACTGCGCGCTTACCGCTAAAGCTCTCGCCCTTAGTGGCCAACATTTCACGAGTAAAGTATACCGTTCCGTAACCGGTCGCCTCTGGGCGGATCAAGGAACCACCCCACGACAAGCTCTTTCCGGTCAACACGCCCGTGAACTCGTTGCGAATACGCTTGTACTGTCCGAACATAAATCCGATTTCACGTGCGCCCACACCAATATCACCGGCAGGAACGTCAGTGTCCGCGCCAATGTGGCGAGACAATTCGGTCATGAAGCTCTGGCAGAAACGCATTACTTCAGCATCCGACTTACCTTTGGGATCAAAGTTAGATCCACCCTTACCACCGCCCATTGGCAAAGTGGTCAAGGCGTTTTTAAAAATTTGCTCGAAGCCTAAGAATTTCAACACGCTCAAGTTTACCGTCGGGTGGAAACGCAAGCCACCTTTATAGGGGCCGATAGCGCTGTTGAATTCCACGCGGTAACCTTTATTGACGTGCACATTACCTGCGTCGTCGGTCCATGGCACACGGAACATTATGGTGCGTTCCGGCTCCACGATACGCTCGAGTAAACTTTTTCCCGTGTACTTTGGATTGTTTTCGATGAAGGGAATTACAGATTCTGCAACTTCCTGTACCGCCTGCATAAATTCAGGCTCGTTTGGATTGGCGGCTTCGACCTTTGCAACAAATGCATCGATGAGACCTTGGTGGTGGCTCGACATTTTGTCTGTGTGATTGATAGGTTTTCATAGCAAATGTAGAACAAAACTGAACTTGTAAATCACATTAATGTACAGTTTTCCGACAATAGGTTCGCACCCCTACGCGTTCTATGTGGCCCAATTCCATAAGCGTATTCAAACCCTTGTAAATACTGGCTTTCTATTGATTTAATCGGAAGGAAATATGGTCCAATTTTACCTTCTTTCCGTGCGGAAATAAACTCAAAATATCTGCCTCTAACACCTCACCTGCACCTAAAATCGCGTCATTTTTTCACCTCATCGGATGAAAACGCGGTGCAAAGTCCTCCCAACGCACTTCAGCACTGGTTATCTCGTCGGCAATCAAGCAACAGGCCCCTCGCTCATGGGCATGTTTGTCTCGCGACAGAAAAGTCAGTGAGCAAAGCCTTTTCAAAATGATTTTTAAGAGTTAAGAATTCAAGCGGTAAGGAGGCAATCCATTGCTTCTTCTTTGCGTTTGTCGTGGAGCAGACGAAATGCAGGCACAATACGGGTTTCATGGCGCAGGGTTATTAACAGGTTGTGTATAAAAACTACATCCATTACGCGAGGTAATAAAAAGGAGTTTACCACACTTTTTGCAACTTTGTAAATAATGCAAATTGAATCCATCATCATACAACGACTTTCAGAGCGCGGACGCGTGCAAATCCCTTCATGGGGTGCGTTCTACCTGATGGAAAAACCGGCCCGTTGGGATGCTATAACCAATACAGCTTTTCCGAGAGGAAAGTATGTCGGATTCACCCCCTCTAATACCACCACCGAAAACTCGTTGTTGCCAGCGGTAATGAAGCAAATGCGTTGCTCCATGGAAATGGCAGAGAGCTGGATAGCCCGCAAAGTGAACCAGTGGCAGAGCACATTAGATTCAGGCAGTATCTTGTTGTTGCAAGGGTTGGGTTCTTTCAGGAAGAACGGCACTTTTGTTGCAGAAAAGAACAACCAGTTCGACCACTATTCATTTGGATTCTCGACAGTGATGTTGCACGCGTTGAATGAACCAAGTGCGTTGGAGTCGAAAGTAGCTGCGAGCTTGAAGATGGTAACCGAGCAGCGTTCAGAGGGCTTGAAAGCATGGCGTAAAGCAGCCGTTGCCGCTGCCATCACAGCGTTGGTTACCTTGGGAGTGTACCAGAGCAACCTTCGCACGGAGATGGCGGGATGGTTTGCCCCCGGGCGTATTATAGAATTGGACCACAGCGATCGTCAGCCTACTGCCCCCAGAACTTTAGATTCTCCTATCGAGGAAGAAGTTGAGACAGTGGTGAATACAC
>DMCR01000057.1 GCA_003445735.1 Cryomorphaceae bacterium | reverse complement strand
ATGGATTTATCCTACGAACGATCGTGAGGTGGCGAAGGCATGTTTGGTTCAAGGCCGCCATCATGAGGGCACCTATATCTGCCTGGCCACACACCGCAGGCCGATGGCGCCTATAGAAACGGAGCGATTCACGCTTCGTGAATGGAACCTCAGCGATGCTCCTTGGCTTTATGAACTCAACCAGGATCGAGAAGTGGTGCATTTTACGGGAGATGCCGGTTTTGATTCAATAGAGGCAGCCCAAGAGTTAATCGCTGCCTACCTTAACTATCAACGCGACGGTTATGGCCGTTGGATGGTAGAGGATAAGAATTCAGGAGAGGCACTCGGATGGTGCGGTCTAAAGAAGAATTCTTGGGGTATAGATCTTGGCTATAGATTCTTTAAAAAATTTTGGGGCCAAGGTGTGGCTTCAGAATGTGCTGAGGCTACCGTGAAGTGGGCGCGAGAAATGGGACTGCCCCAATTAATTGGGCGGACCTTGACCGGAAATCCTGCCAGCGCGCGTGTTTTGGAAAAATTGGACTTTGAACGCTACAGCGAACAACCCATTGAGGATTTTGCCGTGGGCCAAAGGATGAACGCCGAAGATTTGAAGCGTTGGAAAGGACAGCATATGGTCATGATGAAACTGGATTTATGATGATGCATTTGATTTTCACCGGGGTCGAAAGCACCTTCAAAAGCGCTTTGGCGAAAGCCGTGGGTGAGGCACTTTCACGCGAGGTTTGTGGGGAGTTTGCGCGGGATTATTTATATGAATTGGACACTAAACCTTCTATGAATCCATTTCCTAAGGAGCACTTCGAAGCTATAGCACGGGGCCAATTACTCGCTCAGGAGAAGTGCGGTTATTACCAGGAAGGGCAGCAGATTTTCGATACCGACGGCCTAACGCTTGCCATTTGGGGTGCGGATAAATTTGGCGTCGAGGATGCTCAATGGTTTGCACCTGGCGGACCTTCTTTTTATTTACTGTGTGCACCGACCAATACCTACACTGAAGATGAATACCGCGCAGACAGCCACCGTCGCGAGGAATTGCACCAAAAGTTTGTGGACTTGTTGGAGGAATTGGGCCGGCCTTACCTCATTTTGAGAGAGCCCGTTTTCGAGGACCGATTATGCGAGGCCCTCAGAATCATCAAAGGACTAGAAGCCTAAACAATCCTATTCAATTCTTCATTGATCTGCTGACGGGCTTTATTCCATTTTTCAAAAGCAGTCATATAGTAATCAACGTCGACGTTTTCTTCATTGAATTGGGCCTTGAGCTCATTTAACTTGCGCTCCACCCAAATGGATTTAAATCGCAGCACCGTTTCTTGAACCAGATCCTTTATCGTATTTCGCTCCAAAGGCAAGTGAATATCCTTGCGCTTCCAATCACTCAATGCGTAAGGTTCGGTCAAAGCCGCCGTAGCTACTTTTACCACTTCAAGATCCTCCTGCATGATCCACCAAGCACTATCTGGAACATGACCTGCCTCAAGTTCTGCTTTAACTAAAGCATACATTCTTTGGAAGACGGGTGTTTCAAACGGAATATTATCCTTCTCGATGGTTTCTACAGCCCACTCCGTAATACTGATAGGCACTACTTCCTCTGGATCTAGATCTTCTTCCAGCATATCCTCTACGCCACGGGCAACTATGAGGTGGATGACTTTTTCTTCTTGGTGGTGGCCAAAAGGAGTAGCTATCTTTTCCGTAGGAGGCAGGGCCTCCATCGGGGGTGACTCGGAGTATTTGCGCCTTGCTTGACGGTTTTGTGCATCCAGTAATCGGGCCAATTCCTCATGAAGGGCACGAGGATCAATATCCAAGATCTTCGCAGCTTCCTTGATGAACACTTCCTGTCCAATGGCATCCGGCACTTTAGAAATACTGCTCACCACATCGCGAACCATCTCTGCACGTTTTAACGGGTCATTACCCAACTCTTCCAACAAAGCACTGGTCTTATAAGAGATGAAATCTTTACGTTCGACAGCTAAGAATTTTTCCAATTCCTCGGTGTTGTGCTTTTGGGCGAAACTATCCGGATCCTCGCCATCCGGGAAAGGAACTACACGAACATTGATTCCGGCTTCCAACATCATATCCAATCCTCGGAAACTCGCGCGAATCCCGGCTGCATCACCGTCATACAATAAAGTTATGTTCGACGAATAGCGCTTGAGCATGATGATCTGCCCATCCGTCAATGACGTTCCAGAACTAGATACCACATTGCGCACCCCATTTTGATGGAAGCTCAGCACATCTGTATACCCTTCCACCAAGAATGCTTCGTCCTTCTTGACGATTTCTTGCTTGGCCTGGTGCAATCCGTACAAAACCTTACTCTTATGATAGATCGGGTTCTCAGGAGAATTTAGGTATTTCGCTGCCTTGACATTGTTCTTGAGAATTCGACCTCCAAATCCAAGTACCCGCCCAGAAATACTGTGAATAGGGAACATCACACGTCCGCGGAATCTATCGTACCAACCGCGGTCCCCATTCATGGAAATTCCACTATCCTCTAGTGCCTTCTCATTGTATTTAGATTCTAGCGCATATTGAGCAAAGGCATCTGATTTCTCTGGACTATATCCCAACTGAAACTTTGAAATGGTCTCGTCGCTGAAACCGCGCTCCTTGAAATAACTCAAGCCAACAGCACGACCTTCATCGGTCTGATGCATCTGCTCTTGAAACCACTTATTCGCTACATCTGAAATAAGATAAACCGCTTCACGGTGATTGCCGGCTTCAATTTCCTCGGCCGTTTGAGGGCGCTCTTCGGGGACTTCAATATTGTATTTATTGGCCAACCAACGAAGCGCCTCTGGATAAGTCATCTGTTCCAATTCCATTAGGAAGGTCACTACCGAACCACCTTTACCCGAGCTAAAATCTTTGAAAATCTGCTTGGCAGGACTGACCATGAAACTCGGAGTCTTCTCATTATTGAACGGACTCAAACCCTTAAGATTACTCCCAGATTTCTTCAACTGAACAAACTCTCCGATCACCTCCTCAATACGAGCGGTCGAAAAGATTTGTTCAATAGTTTCTTGTGGAATTCTGGCCATAGCATTGCAAGATACATTCTTCTCTCCACAAAAAAGCCACCCTTTTGGGGTGGCCAAGCAAGCTGATTAAAAGGTTACTTATCTCTGTAAATGTACATTTAATTATGGGAAAGATATCCCATGCCTCGATCCGTAAAAATCTTATATACATCGATATTTATATCATAATACATCGACCCAAAACTTTCAGTATTCACCCAAGCACGCATCATCAATTTAACTACGCGATCCCAATCCAAAAAATCAGCAATGCAAAGACCATACGCTTGGCCCAGCCTAAAATGCTGTTTTGAATGGTTTCCATGGGTATTCCCAAAATCTCTTGCATGATTATTTTTTTCTTTGGGCGGTATAATCAAGAACAAGTGCTAAAGCATCGCGTTCTTCAGTTTGTGGAAAGTTATAGAGGATCTCTTTCGCTTGATTGATATGCTCTAACATTTTACTACGAGCATATTCTAAACCTCCTGATTGCCTAACAAAATCCACCACTTCTTTTACTTTCTTAGGCCTATCGTGGTGTTTCTTAATTGTCTTAATTATGTGTTGACGCTGCTTTGAGTCAGCTTCCTGTAATGCTTTAATCAGCGGCAAGGTCATTTTCTGTTCCTTGATGTCTATGCCCGCCGGCTTACCTGTCAAATTCACGCGTTCAAAATCAAACAAGTCATCTTTGATTTGGAAGGCTAA
>DMCR01000064.1 GCA_003445735.1 Cryomorphaceae bacterium | reverse complement strand
CACTCCTTCGGGTTCTGGTAAGTATTTGGCCATTAACCACAGCTCCTCATTGAGCGTCTCTACCTTCAAGCCAATGTTGAGCACTCCTTGGATCAGCTTGGATTCTTTGACCACTCCGGAGCTCTCGTTTTGGCTGCACGCCTATTCAAATCAAATAACCATTGGAGATTTATCGGTTTTGATCGAGACATTGGACGGCACAACTACCAGCGTTTTAGATACTTCAGGCAACCTCCAAGCTACGCAAACGTCCCCCTGGAAAGAGATTATTATTCCGTTAGCCCAATTCTCTTCTGATACTGTCCGAATAAAGTTTCGATACACTGCCGTTCAAACTACGCGGTACCAGCAATTGTCCATTGACGATATTAAGGTGGATGAGGCGCCAAGTTGTCCACGACCTAAGTTTCCTAAAGTGCTATCTACCACGACTACTGGTGCGAATTTGGATTGGTCGAGTGGAGGAGCTTCATATCATCAAGTACGCTACCAGCGTGTAAATGCGTCGAATTGGACCGTCATTACCACCAATTCTTCTGATGCAGTATTAAGCGGTCTGCAGCCAAATAAAAAATATCGCTGGGAAGTTCGAGATTCCTGTGGGGCGAATGATCAGAGTATATGGGTGCGAGGTCCCTCATTCTACACAGCATGTACAGTATTTACGGCACCTTACTCCAACAATTTTACCAACAATCAATGGCAAGGTCCCTCGCCATTTTTGCCCACGGGAAAAATAGGGAATTGTTTCAACAGATTAGAAACATCAGGATATTACTGGTCTGGCGCAAGAAGCGGGTTTGATCACGTGGTATTTTCTGGGCCGAATTCCGACCATACTGGCGGGTCCAGCGGCTATATGTTTACGAGACCTGAAACCGCAACTTCGGATACGGCGAACATTGTTTTACCAATGATTGATCTAAATACTATTCTGACCCCAGAGTTAAGCTTTTGGTGGCATATGTATGGTCAAGCCATCGATCGCTTGAATGTTTATGCCCGAACGCCTTCGGGCCCTGAAATCTTGTTGGGCAGTATTGTAGGATCGCAAACGTCTTCCGCCTCAGGGAATTGGACCAAACAAACCTATTCCTTGAACGCATTCCAAGGCGACACGGTCATTATTCGAATGGAAGGACGCAAGGGCACCGGCAATATTTTCACGAGCTTCTCCGCGGTCATCGCCATAGACGATATCGAGATTGATGGAACCTCCACATGCCCCGCCCCCATTCAGCTAACCGCGTCAAACGTCACGAGCAACACGGCGACCATCACTTGGCAAGGCACAGCCTCCAATAGCATTCTCGAATACGGTCCGGTAGGCTTCACCTTGGGAACGGGGCAAATCATCAATCCGGCCAGTTCCCCCACGACACTAACAGGGCTTTCGGGAAATACCACCTATGCTGTATTTGTGCGCGATAGCTGTACCACTAGCCTTCTGAGCCCCAATGCTACCATCAACTTCACGACTGTTCCATGTCCCGCAGTAACCGCCGCGGGTAATTTAGTCCTAAACGGCACCACAGCCACGGGCGTTTCCACTGGAAGCGCTTCAGATTCTATCCTCTGGATTTGGGGCGATGGGAACATCTCTGTGGGCGATTCTGCAACTTATACCTATCCACTTCCTGGGATTTATAACGTACAGCAGGTGGCGTACAACTATTGCGGTTCATCCGATACTATTTCGACAACTTTGACGGTTTGTGGTGCAGTAGTGGCGAATTTCAATACCACGCCCAACGGATTGACGGTTTCGTTGAATGCAGGAAGTTCTGTGGGCGCCGGATTAGCATATAATTGGTCCTTTGGAGATGGTGTCACAGCCCAAGGCTCCAATCCATCGCATACCTACTCTAGTTCGGGTAATTATACCGTAACTCTTACTGTCACCGATGCTTGTGGTACGAGCAATAGTACTACCACAACCTTGACAGTATGTCCTAACGTTATACTTGGATTCAGCTCCACATCAAATAACAACACGTTTACGTTCACGGCCATCCCTAGCAATCTCGGAAATTACCAATGGGATTTTGGGGACGGAACTTCTGGTGTAGGACTTACAACCAACCACACCTATGCTGCGGGAGGCAGTTATACTGTGGTATTGACGGCCGAAGATGCCTGTGGCTCACTCTGGAGCGATACCAGTGTCGTATCCACTTGTCCACCGCTCGTGGGTAATTTCACTTTTACCATCGCCTCGAGCGGTTCGAACGGTATGCTGGTTCAATTCTTTGCCACAGTTTCGGGAGCCTCTTCCCTCATATGGGATTGGGGAGATGGAACACAGAGCGCCACCCAGGCCACGAGTATTTCTCATACTTATCCTACTACAAGTTTGAACTATGTGATTACGCTATCCTTAATCAATACTTGTGGGGACACGTTGGAAATCGTTCATTCACTGAATGAAGTCGGCATGAGCGAATTTTATACGGAAATAGTAAACCTATTTCCAAATCCAGTTTCGGGTGAATTTTTGAATCTTGAATTTATGTCACCGTTAACTGGAGAATATTTTATTTACGATAACTCCGGAAAACTATTAGACTCAAAAACGTTTGAATTGAAAAGTAACCTCAAAATTTCAACATCAAAACTGACCACAGGATATTATCGTCTCAACATTATTAGCTATAGACATTCGGCCGTCCTGCCCTTTGTGAAAATTGATTAGTATCTCTCTAATTAAAAGTTGACTCAAGGAACTTTTGCAACACACTTGTCTTTTGAGCATATAGGTAAAATATTGCTCAGTTTAATTCGACTCAAAAATTCTGGAATGGTATGTTAGAAAAATTCATTAATTTTCTAAAAACCAACACATCAAAACCATGAAAAAAATTTTTGCGACGAGTGTATTCCTTCTGAGTTTATGCTTGTCAGGTCAGATTACCACAGATTTTGCAGGTAGTTTTACATTCGAATATGTTTCGACCAATAACGACGGAACCTTAAC